>NZ_VOYP01000021.1:0-59603 GCF_013420235.1 Acinetobacter sp. YH01022
ACTTTCTTTCTAAAACCAAATCTCAACACTTCGCGCTAAGTTGCTGTTTTATCAGAAGTTTTAATCTTCATCACCGCCGATGGATGTGCATTCTACACCATCCCAAACCCAATGCAACTCCTTTTTTTAACTTTTCACACCATAAGGGTATTTTTTAGCCATTTTGGTATTTTTTCCTACATATTTTGATCAAATTTGTTTTAATACGCCTGTTCAAAGACCTGTTAATATATTCAATTACGTATTTTGCTTTAAGTACCGGCTTATATAGAACTCTAGGATTTTTTATGCGTCACTTTCATTATATTTGGGCTAGCTTTTTATCTTTAGGGTTAATTTCTCCTGTATTTGCGCAGGATTTAGTTGCTCCTTATGAAGCACAGAATACTTCAGAGCTACAATCTGCTACAGCACAAACTCAATCTGCTCAACATACCAACTCCAGACTTGAAGTATTGAAAGAATTAAAAAACATTAAAGCCAAAGATTTGAAAGTGGATGCAAGTGCAACTCAACCTGAAAACCAGAAAGATCCATTACAACCCTTAAATAGACAGATCTTTGCTTTTAATGAGGTATTAGATCGTAAGGTTGCCCGTCCTCTCGCGATTCAATATAAGGAAAAAGTTCCTAATGAAGTACGTGGCTCTTATCGCCAGTTTCGTAAAAATTTAGGGGAACCATGGAATGCAGTAAACCAGTTGATTCAAGGCCGTCCACTTCGTGCCGCGGAATCTTTAGGTCGCTTTACCGTTAACACTCTAACCACCCTAGGCTTTGCCGACCCTGCTCGTCGTATCGGCTTATATGTCGAAGAAGAAAATTTTGGCACTACGCTAGGTTATTACGGTATTTCTTCTGGTCCTTATCTAGTCCTGCCTGTGTTTGGCCCTAGCACTTTCCGTGATACTTTAGGTCTGATTGTCGATGGTCAAGCCCGTCCCCAAAAGTATATTTTAGAAGATCATGATGGAGTGTACTGGGGTGAGCAAATGTTAGGCGGTATTGATGCACGTTCCCAGCTTTTAGACATTGAAGATGTTTTACAAGGTGACAAATATGCGGCAATCCGTGATATTTATTTACAGCGTAAAAGTTTTTCCATTGCTGAAAAGAGAGGTCTAGAACCTGAAACCATGTTCATTGAAGATGATCAGGACAGCAATGAAGATCAAGATCAACAAAGTAATCCTGATTCATCCAATGATGAAATCCAAGAAGATGACGTAGACACCACAACCAAATAAGTCGTATCTATTTAACAGCAATATGATCAGCACAGCATCTTCCTTTGCTGATCATTAGATTGTTATAGTACAACTCTAGATGATATCAATTTAAGGGTCATACAATTTCTTTATGTATTTCATTCAACCGACTCGCAATATTCCTTATTTAGATCAGGTACTCAGTGCACTTCCCGGTGTGCAAATGATTCACATAGATGATATTAATTTATATGATCCGACCATTTTAGCGATTGCTGATGTACAAGACTATCTGACTCACCAATGGTCACTCCCGACCATCGTCCTGGCTTTTGAAAATGAAGGGATGGCATTGGCTCAGGCATGGGAATTGGGTGCTTTAGCCGGCTGGATCTGGAACAAGCTGCCACGTGATCCGGAAGCTTCCTTATTAAAAATTGATGCCCAATACAAGCGTAATCAGGATAGTCGTGACCTGCCTTCAGCAGCAGAATTACAAAAACGTTTACTTCCCAACCCTCTAGAATTAATAAACTATAAGGTTGAAACCCTGTTTCAACCTTCTGCCTATCTGTCTGGTGACTGGTACGATTACTGGAAAATCAGCGATAAAGAAATCATGTTTTATCTGGCTGATGTTTCCGGACATGGGGTCACCAGCAGTCTACTGACATCCTGGATGGCGGCTTTTCATGGCCGATCCAAAACACCCCGTGAATTGATTAAAAAGCTGAATGGCATGCTGGTTCAGGAAAATATCGAAAAGCACATTACCATGATTGCAGGCGTTCTTAATTTAGAAACCCATCAATTACGCTGGTCCAGTGCCGGACATTATCCTCCTGCCATTATCTTTGAACCCAATCAGCCGCCTAAAATTTTAAACACCAGCAGTTTCCCTTTGGGGCTGACTGAAGACCTGGAAGTGGAAGAATTCGAATGTGTGCTAAATCGACATGCCCGGTTTATTATTTGTTCAGATGGTGCACTGGAACCGTTTGATGGCGGGCTGAATGAACAATTTGAAAAATTAGTCTTTCATTTGCAGAATCAATCCTTTCAGGCCCCTGAACATGTGGCAGACGACATCGCCATCTTAAGTTTACGCCGAATGAATTAATCGTATAATCAATATGTTAACTTTCAACTAAGCGATATACGACTCTAGGCTACTTGAGTCTATAGTGGCCCTATGTGATAATTTTAATATCCTTCTCTGCAAATGGCATTTATATGTCAACAGGTCATGTTGAATATGCAAGCTTGAATGGAACGCATATTTTTAAGCTTATTGGCGAAGTGCGTGCTCAATCTTGTATTAGTCTAGACAAACTTCTTAGTAAAATTGAACAGCAATCAAATGTCGTTGGGGCAATCGTAGATTTAACCCAAACCACATTTATTGACAGCACTGTTTTAGGTGTACTGGCCAAGCTGGGTTTAAAGCTGAAACAGGTCCATCAAATTCAGGCAGTCATGTTATCCACCAATCCGGATATTACTACCTTGGCCAATAGCATGGGCTTGGGACAGGTCTTTGTGATTTTAAATTACTGTGGTGATCCGAAAGTATGTACTCGCGAGCTAATCGAAGAGCACATTACCCATAACGCAATGTTAACCACTGTTCTAGATGCACATAAAACATTGATGAAGTTAAATGAAAGTAACCAAAACATGTTTGAACCTTTGGTGAAACAATTACAAAAAGAACAAGACACCTTAGAACAAGTGTCGCAGCAAAATGTATAAAAATGATGATTTAGAGCTTACACCATGACTTTACTCTCTGTTGCACAAATGAATTCCCAGGATGATATTGAAGCCAATTTCATCGTGATCGAGTCATTGGTACAACAAAGTAAAGCCGATGGTGCAGAGCTGATTGTTTTCCCGGAAAACTTCGTCTGTTTTGCAGGTGGAAAACAACGCGAGACCGCAGCACAGTTTGAAAGCCTTCAGCAACGTCTGGAAAAACTGGCACATCAATATCAAATCTGGATTGTAGCAGGAACACTTCCCTGCCCATTCCGCCCAGATGGTTCCATCATTAGTGATGGCCGTGTACGTACCGTCAGTTTATGTATTAGTCCTGAAGGGACTGAAGCACGTTATGACAAGATTCACCTGTTTGATGTACAAGTGGGTGATGTTGTGGGTGGCTATCAGGAATCTCGATTCTTTGAACCGGGTACTGATGTAGTGATTGCAAAAACCCCGTTTGGTAATATTGGCTTAATGGTGTGTTATGACTTGCGTTTTCCGGAACTGGCATTAACCTTACGCAGTCAAGGTGCAAACATACTTACCGCACCATCAGCATTTACCTACACTACCGGCCAAATGCACTGGCAATTACTGCTACAAGCCCGTGCGATGGACAACCAATGCCAGGTTTTAGGTGCAGCTCAACAAGGCTGGCATGGTGAAAAACGCCAAACTTGGGGGCATGCAGGCGCTGCTAACTCACGCGGGCAGTTGTTGGCAATAGTAGAGAATGAAGGCACTCAACTAATTACCGTACCGTTTGATTTAGCCGAACAAACCAAAATCCGTGAGTCAATGCCTTTGATGCAGCACCGTCGTTTGCTGCAATTCTAAACTTAGATTTTTTAATACCCATAAAAAAGGTTGATCAACAAATACGATCAACCTTTTTAATTTTAAGTACAGTGCCACAAAGCTTTACAGATAGTTTTTACCATTACAGATGATCAGTCATGATCCCACTTATTCGGCAGCTTCATTGGTCACACGCAGTACTTCCTCCAAAGTGGTTTTTCCTGCCAGTACTTTACATAAACCATCATCGCGGATTGAACCGGACTGTTTACGCGCATAACTTTCCAGCTCATATTCCGCAGCATTGCCATGAATCAGACGGCGCATCGGCTCATCCACAGGGACAATTTCATAAATCGCTGTACGTCCCATAAAACCGCTATGCGAACAGTGATCACAACCTTTCGGTTTCGGTAACTTCAGTTCAGCTCCAACATCCAAATGCCTGAAAATTTCGGTTTCAAACGCATCTGCATCATGCCATGTGGCACAGCGTGAACATAAGGTTCGAACCAAACGCTGGGCAATCACTCCAATTAGGGAGCTGGCCAGCAAGAACGGTTCGATGCCCATATCTTTTAAACGGGTGACTGCACCAATTGCGGTATTGGTATGTAATGTCGATAAAACCAAGTGACCAGTTAAGGATGCTTGCACGGCAATTTCGGCGGTTTCCAGATCACGGATTTCCCCGACCATCACCACATCCGGGTCCTGACGCAGCATGGCTTTTAAAGCACGGGCAAAGGTCATGTCTACTTTACTGTTGACCTGAGTTTGTCCGATACCTTCCAGTTGATATTCAATTGGATCTTCAGCCGTCAGAATATTTTTTGAGCCATCATTCAGGTCAGACAAGGCTGCATATAAGGTGGTGGTTTTACCCGAACCGGTTGGTCCAGTCACCAGAATAATGCCGTGTGGACGATGTACCAGATGGGTTAAGCGTTCATAATCCGGTTGCATTAAACCCAGATGGGTCATATTCAGACGTCCGGCCTGCTTGTCCAGTAAACGCATGACCACCCGTTCACCATGTGATGAAGGCAGCGTCGAAACCCGCACATCCACTTCACGTCCAGCCAGTCTTAAAGACATACGGCCATCTTGTGGAATACGCTTTTCAGCAATATCCAGTTTGGCCATGACTTTAATCCGTGACACCAATAATGGTGCCAGTTCGCGGCGTGGCTGCACAATTTCACGCAACTGCCCATCGACGCGTAAGCGTACCGACAGTTTTTTTTCAAAGGATTCAATATGAATATCGGAAGCCCCCACGCGGATAGCTTCAGACAGCAAGGCATTGATCAAACGTACAATCGGAGCATCATCTTCCTGATCCATCAAGTCTTCAGCTTCTGGCACCGAATCTGCCAAACTGAGTAAATCAGGATGATCTTCCAGACCGGCTGCCACTTGCTGCGATTCTCCGGTATCACCAGCAAAACTGGAACTGAGTAACTGATGAAATTCCTGCTCAGAACACAACTGGTGCTGTGCCGGATGCCCCAAATAGCGACGTGCTTCCTGTATCGCCAGCAAGGGCGTATTTTCACGGCGTACAATAAAAGCCTGATTGCCCTCGTAACGCAGCAATACGCCATGACGCTTGGCAAAACTATATGGTATTTGTAATTGTTTAAGTACTTGCATCAAAGTTTATAATGATGAATAAATTGATTTGAGTGTACTCTAAGCATAAGACAGCGTGAAGTCTGTTTTTAATGATTAAGCTATAAAGGAAATATGCCGTTGTCTAAAAACGATGAACTGATAGATGCAGAGCAGCCCAATTTAATCAAATGGTGGGGCGAACAAAGCTTTGAATTGAATCAGCCTAAGGCCTGGCAGTTTGGTTCACTGTTATTTCGTCTGACTCGTGGTCTGCAAGAATGGCGCATGGAATATCATCGTCCACAGGTGCAGTACGACTATGAACAGAAGTGGCATGCGATTGAAGATCCGAATTTTGCTTTTCCGCAACCGCTGAAAGTTGAACGTTATATGTTCAAGTCCACTCACAATAAATTACAGCTGATGCCGCGTCTGGCCGATCGTTCCGTGGTGATTAAACCGGTCGATCCGATTTATATTCCGGCAGGACAGCGCGGTACGCTGTATATCAGCACCCCGTTATGGATTGCAGGCTTTGTCGAAAGCCAAAAAGACCCGCTGTTTGATATTCCGGTGATTCTGCCCAAAGATACCTGGTTCGGGCCCAATCATCGTATCGGTGAAATTTGTTATGCCACCGCGGTCGATGGCCGTACTGAACTGCATCAGCTCAAGCCACGTGCCTTTCGCGCGGTGACTCCAATTGAATTTCATAATACCAGCCATCAGCAGTTACGCTTTGACCGGATGAATGTGCCGGTTTCTGCACTTCCCCTGTTCTACAGTGAAAGTACCGGACGCTTATGGACGTCACAGATTAAAGTTTTGCATGAAGGGTTGGATAAACCGCCACGAATTCGAATTGAAAACCGTACCCCTCCTCATGCGGGTGAAGTAATGTATGTCCATCCACCACGTGAACAGGCAAGTGCTTTATTCAACATGTTTGATTCATTTTTCTAGGGCGGCAATATGGCAGATTCGAATATCCCAAAAGAAATTACCAGCAGCCTCAAAAGTATTTTTACCAATATCAACACAGAACGCCTGACTGAAATTATCGTTGCCGTCGTACTGTGTCTTATTGGTTTTTTAATTGCACGTTTTGTATCCAACACCTTTATCCGCACTGTTGGCTCACGCTTTAATGCCCATCAAAGTCTGGTTTGGCGCCGTGGTATTTTTTATTTCATCTTCCTGATTTTTGTGATGGCCAGCCTGAAAGAAGCCGGTTTTAAACTGAGCGTGTTTTTAGGTGCAGCCGGTATTTTAACTGTGGCGCTGGGTTTTGCTTCACAAACCTCTGCATCCAACCTCATCAGTGGTTTATTCCTGATTGGGGAAGGCTCTTTTGAGATTGGGGATACGGTACAAATGACCCTGATTCGCGGACATACCATTGAAGGTGAAGTGATTTCAATTGACCTGCTTTCGGTAAAACTGCTGACTCAGGACAATGTCTATGTACGCGTACCAAACGAACAGCTGATTCGTGCTCCCGTCTATAACCTGTCCAAATTCCCGATTCGGCGTATTCCCATCACTTTAGCCATTAACTTTCATGAGGACATCATTAAAGTTCGGGAAGTATTGCTGGATGTTGCCAATAAATACCCGCTCGTGTTAGGCGATCCAAAACCGGCCGTAACCGTGACTGCCTTCCGTGAATCCTCGATTGAGCTGTTATTCGCCATCTGGTGTAACCGTGAAAACTTCCTGAAAGTTCGTGATGAAATGCAGGAACGCATCCGTAACGGTTTTCTGGACAATCAGATTGAAATTCCTGTACCGAAAATGGGCTTTGTTGATCGTCCCACAACTGTTCAGCCTTTAAATGAGGAAGATATTGATCAGTATGCCAATACCAAAGAAGTAAAGCGTGAGGCGGGGTTAAAATAATTCTTTTAATCATTTAATCCTCCCCATCCCTCCTTTAAAAAAGGAGGGAGAAATCAATTAAAAATAATTCAGATTTAGTCCCCCTTTATCAAAGGGGTATTTAGGGGGATTTTTCATTCAGATGATGTTCAGGAATCGGTGCAATATAAGCAATCAGCAACATCACAAAACCTGAACCCAGGAATGAGATCACCCGGGTTAAAGTGCCGATATGTGAAAGGTCAAACAGCACCAATTTCAAGGTGACAATCACTAAAATACTGCCGCCTAAAATCCACACAGAGCGTAACTGTTTACGGCTAGCCAAGCTCATGGTCATAAAGGCTAAACTGACCCACAGCAAAGTCAGACTCAGTTGAACGGTCGCATTGCCCCACAAAGCCAGCTCATTAAATGGCGTACCTAAATAAATATGTAATGCACGCAGCACAATATAACTGCTAAGCCAGAGCAAGCTCAGCACCATCAGCACCATCAGCACCGCGACAATACCTTTATCCAGCCCCGATTTAACCTGCAAAGACAGCATCCAGATAAAACACGCCAACATGGCAATACTGACCAGATCAAAAGGATTGATGATCGGCAAGATATAAGCCTGAAAGGCTTGCTGGGTAAAAAGTTGCGAACAGACAATCCAGGTTGCCATCAGCACCAAACTGCTGCGGGCTTGCCAGAACATTTTCCAATCTGGATTATCCAGTTGCCAATAACACCAGGCGCAGAACAGCAAAGGTAAAATTACGATACTGATATAAGGCATACTCGGAAGCAGGGTTAAGCTGGTCATGGCCAGACTGGTCAAGGTGCCAAAACTGACCCACTCTTTTTCAGTTCGCACACCCAACATCGGGCGCAGCCACAATGCAGTCAACATCAATCCGGAAAGTGCAAAACTCAGACGGTCAAACATGGTCGGCCAAATAATCATGCCCTGCTGACTTTGATCAATCACAATAATCAGGGCAAAAACAAACACCGGAATCAGCCCCAGCCATTTCGGAAATAGCCAGGTCCAAGTGGCTTTGCAACGCAGCATCAACTCATTGATCAGCAGATAGAAGCCACTGACAATCAACAGACTCATCACCTGCTGTTGAGGGCCGTCAATTTCATCCAGCAACAATACAATCAACATCGTGGTTGCAGACAGCATCTGCAAACAGTGAAAGGCAATGGTAGAACTGCTTAATTGATTTCTAAAAGATTCTCGACTATTCGCCACCACAACCACAGCAAAATAGCTCAGGCATAAGCCCCAATACATTTCACGGGGAAAATCATTCAGCTCTACCAGATAATACAAACTGGACAAGCCAGCAACAATCATCAGCCCCATGGCCAGATAGCGACTGATCTCTGACTGGCGATACAAGGCATAAATAAAAATGATCAGTCCTTCCACCGCCCAGCCGATCACACTCCACTGTTTATACAACAGAATGGGGGGAATCAGGGCCAGGAAAATCAGCATTAAACTGAAATAACTTTGTGAAATCAGTTGCACCGCCTGATGGCGTTTTGAAAGTTGATAAAAACCTGCATACACGGCAGCAAAGGCTAGACTCGCTCCGGCCTGCCAGCGCGTTTCTTCAAAATGCATCAAATAAATAAAAATATAACCGACCAGAGGCGCACCAAAAATCAGGGCGATATCCAAAGCAGGTTTCAGTTTGAACTGTGCCAGATCTTCTTTGGCCAGTAGCTGGCTAAAACGAAAACTCAGCCAGACAAAAATTGCCGTATGCACCGCAACCAATAAGGTTAAAGCATTTCGTTCAGATTCCTCTCCACGATAAAAAGCGTAACCACCGCCAACAATCACTGTCATTAAAAATGCGATTTGATTCAGCATTTTCCAAGGGCGTAAGGTACTTAAGATCGCAACGGCCAGATTGATCACCACATAATAAGTAATCAGTTCAATCGCGGTCGCGTTGCGAACCGGCAGGGTAAACGGTGCAATATAGGCAATGATCATCGCCATCAACGCCAGTTCAATGGATTGCTGTTTTAAGCTGAGAATCAGGGTCACGCCCATGATGAGAGCAAAACACAGTCCAGCGATGGCGAGCGTCGGAATCACCGCATTGTAATAGGCAAAAAACAGCGTCAGGAATAATGCGGCTAAGCCTAAGCCTTCCAAGGCCAGTGCAAAACTGCGGTTTTTACTCTGCATCCAGTAACCGAGGGCCGTTACAGCGCCACTGACGCCTGCAACAATCGCCAGTTTCATCGCCAAACTGAGTTGCCAATGTTCGGTGGCAAAACGTAGCAACAAGATGATGCCAATGACCAGCACCAAGATGGCTACTTTTAAAACTGGATTACCTTGAAAAATCCACTGCTTTAACTGTTCAATCAATTCCGATGACGATGATGCAGGCTGAGAGTCAAGAAATTGAGACGGTCGATTTTCAACAACCGGAGAAGCCAGCGTTTGAGTGTGCTGCAATTGCGTTTGAATCTGGTTCAATAAACCTTCTAAACGGCGTAACCATCTTAAAAAGAAAAAAATCCACGCTGTGATACCCAATCCTACGGCAAACTCCCAATCCAGAATACCACCGACAATGGCAATAATTGAACAAAGATATAAAGGAACTTTAGAGTTTTCCTGTACTGAAATATTTGTTTCTACAGCAATTTGTGCTGCCGGGGACTGGATCACATCGACATATTGCATCACGCTCATGACAAAAGCCAAGCCACATAAATAGGTGAAGATGCGTACATCCAAAAACCAGGCCCCCACCCCGACAATAATCAGTACCATCAGCCAAATCATCCGGATTTCGCCCTGTCCTTTCCTCATTTTTTCTTTATCTCAATCCTGATTAACTTGATCATACAATAGCTGTGACCTTGATTTTTAAGCATTCATCAGATATTCGGTAACACGCATCTTGAATGATGTATCTATGTTCATGGGCAAAATCACGTACAATAAGGCCGATATTTGAATTAGGAATCCTTCAATGCCACCATTTGTTTTGGTCGATGGCTCATATTTTTTATTTCGTGCATATCATGCACTGCCACCACTAACCACTTCGACTGGTTTACAGACTAACGCAATTCGTGGTGCCATTTCTGCCATTCAAAAGTTAATGCGTCGTATTCAACCGACGCATATGGCGGTGATTTTTGATACGCCTGAGCCGACGTTCCGTCATGTCCTATCACCCATTTATAAAGGTGACCGTCCAAGCATGCCGGATGAACTGTCGCAGCAGATTCCCTATCTTCATAACCTGATTCGTGCTTTGGGCATTCCTTTACACACCCTTCCCGGCGCCGAAGCAGATGATGTGATCGGGACCTTGGCTAAACGCGCAGAAGCCAAAGGTTATCAGGTGCTGATCTCGACTGGTGATAAAGACATGGCGCAGCTGGTCACTGACAAAGTGACTCTGGAAGACAGCTTTAAAGACAAGCCGATGGATGTGAATGCTGTCTTTGAAAAATTTGGCGTATGGCCAAATCAGATTATCGATTATTTAACCCTGATGGGTGATGCGTCGGATGGCATCCGTGGCGTACCGGGTGTCGGTGCAAAAACCGCGGCCAAACTGTTGACCGAATACGGCTCCATTGGCGGCATTCTGGAAAATGTCGATAAAATTAAAGGCAAAGTCGGTCAAAGTATTAAAGATAATGTTGAAGGCATTACCCTGGATCATCAGCTGGCCAGTATTGTCTGTGACCTGGATATGGGTCTTTGTTATGAAGATCTAAAACTTGGCGATCCGAATGTTGAAGAACTGCGCCGTCTGTATACCGAACTTGAGTTCCGTAACCAGTTACAATCCCTCGATCATCCGAATAATCCAAACAATTCAGTTTATAAACAGGCGGCCAAGAGTATTGAAACTGAGATCAATACCACTGCTGTCATCAATACTGAAGATGAGGCAGAGCTGACCAGTGTGGATGATCAACTAGGCAAAGCCAATTATCACACCATTTTAACTCAAGCGGACTGGGACAAACTGTTCCAGCGTTTAAGCACTGAAAAACGCTTTGCCTTTGACACCGAAACCACCAGTCTGGATTATCGCGTAGCGGAAATGGTTGGCTTTTCACTGGCTTTTGATGCCAACGATGCCTATTACATTCCGCTGACCCACGACTATGAAGGGGCACCGGAACAGCTGAATCGTGAAACTATTCTGGCGCAAATCAAACCGATTTTAGAAGATGCATCGGTTGAAAAAATTGGCCATCATTTAAAATATGATGCCCACATCCTGCAAAATCACGGCATTGAACTGCAAGGCTGGTATTTCGATACCATGCTGGCATCCTATGTTTTAAATTCTGTGGCGACCCGTCATGGCATGGATGATGTTGCTCGTGTGTATTTGAGTCATTTGACCACCACCTTTGAACAAATTGCCGGCAAAGGTGTTAAACAGAAGACCTTTAACCAGATCGACATTGAAACAGCAGCGCATTATGCGGCGGAAGATGCCCATGTCACCTATCGTCTATACGAGGTATTGTCGAAAAAATTGCAGGCCATTCCTGAGCTGAACAATATTTTGCACAATATTGAAATGCCGGTAGCGCGTGTGCTGACCATTATGGAAGAAAACGGCATCGAGCTGGACCTGAAATTTTTAGATCAGTTGAGTGTCGATTTCTCCAATACCATTCAGGACTTGGAAAACCAGATTATCGAATTGGCCGGTCAGCCGTTTAATGTCAGCTCGCCGAAACAGGTCGGTGAAATCCTGTTTGATAAACTCGGACTGAAAGGTGGCAAGAAAACCTCGACCGGTCAATACAGCACCAGTGAAAGTATTCTGGAAAAAATCGACCATCCGATTACCGATTTAATTTTGCAGTATCGCGGTCTTTCCAAACTCAAAAGCACCTATACCGATGGCTTGCAAAAACAGGCCAACAATGACAGCGGGCGTGTGCATACCAGTTATCATCAGGCTTTAACAGCAACAGGTCGTTTGTCATCGACTGATCCTAACTTACAAAACATTCCAGTGCGTGAAGAAATTGGCCGTCAGATTCGTAAAGCCTTTATTGCACCTGAAGGTCGGGTTTTGCTGGCTGCCGATTATTCACAAATTGAACTGCGTTTAATGGCGCATCTTTCCCAGGATGAAGCTTTGGTTGACGCCTTTAAGCATGGTCAGGATGTACACCGCCGTACTGCAGCTGAAGTTCTGGGTATTGCACTGGAAGATGTCACCAATGACCAGCGTCGTCAGGCCAAAGCCGTTAACTTTGGTCTGTTATATGGCATGTCCGAATTTGGTCTGATTCGTCAATTAGGCTTTACCCGTGAAGAATCGCAAAACTATATCAAGCAATATTTTCATCGTTATCCGGGCATTTATGAGTACATGCAACGTACGCGTCAGGTGGCTTTGGAACAAGGTTTTGTGGAAACCATTCTAGGTCGCCGTTTATATACACCGGATATTAATGCCCGTAACATGATGGTACGTAAAGGTGCCGAACGTGCGGCGATTAACGCCCCGCTTCAAGGCAGCGCTGCTGACATCATTAAAATGGCAATGATTGAAGTGGATAAAATGTTGCCTAAAGATCAAGCTAAAATGCTGTTACAGGTACACGATGAATTGGTGTTTGAAGTCGATGCCGACATTGCCGATACACTGGCACCAAAACTGGCAGAGGTGATGCAATCGGTGATTCAGCTTTCTGTACCGCTGATTGTCGAAGTGGGTAAAGGCAATAACTGGGATGAGGCACACTAATCTTATATTAAGATCCTTCTCGCTTTTAAAGCTCCTTCTCTTACGCCATATATGGCTCAGGGAGAAGGCTGGGATGAGGGTTTTCTAAATAAACCTAGAATTAAATCTGTTTATAAGAAAAGTGGAATTTTCAGACAAATAATTGATTATCTATCTGATAATTTACCCTCTCCTCACCTCTCCCAGAGGGAGAGGAATTTTTCCAATAAAAAAGGACTCCATCGAGTCCTTTTTTATTATTCAGATTTCACTGTCTGAATTTTAAAGTCCAGTCAGAAGTACAATCGCCACTTCATTCATAATAATTTCGGCAATATACAATGCCAAGAAGGCAACAATTGGCGACAGGTCAATCATACCCATATTCGGCAAAATACGGCGGAATGGAGCCAACAATGGTTCTGCCAGCTCTTGAATGACTTCAATATACGGTGAGCGAGATTGAGTAAACATCACCACCCAGCTTAAAATAATCGTTGCAAAAATCAGGTAACGACAGAAGCGGATCAGATCCTGAATCATGGTGACAAAGGTCAAAATCACCAGATGTACCGGACTGTTCGGCATAGCACCTGAAAGGTACATTACCCCAAAAATCTTGAGTAAATATAAAAGCACCACCAAAGCCAAGGCTGCCGAATTGACACGACCTTTTGCCAAGGTGGGAAAGATACGCCCAAACAGATCGACGATTTTTGTCGCTTTCACAGTAGACATGACCACAGGATTATAAGCATTCACCGCTGCAAGCTGCATCAGAAAACGAAAGAATACGAGCAAAATCGCTACGTTAATAATAATGCCAAAAATCAGCGCAGAATTTGCACCCATACTGGAACTTTCCTAAATAAAAACGAGTTATTTGCTACTTTCACTTAGCTCTTGAGCAAGTTCTTGACTGCGCTTTTGCGCGGCAGCCAAAGCGGCCTGAATATTTTGAGAAATGTGCGCACGATCGAATACTTCCAGTGCAGCTTGAGTTGTACCATTTGGAGAGGTCACATTTTTGCGCAATTCTGCAGGTGTATTTGAACTGGTAATCGCCATTTGTGCGGCACCCAATGCTGTTTGCAACGTCAATGCAGTCGCCACTTTTTCATCCAGACCCAGGTTTTTACCTGCACGAATCATGCTTTCCATCATATAGAAGAAATAAGCTGGACCAGAGCCCGATACTGCCGTTACAGCATCAATTTGTGCTTCCGAATTGACCCAAATGGTTAAACCGGTTGCAGCCAAAACCTGACTGGCCAATTCACGATCCTGTGCATTCACAGCTTCCGTTGCATACAGGCCATGTGCTCCTGTTTGCACCAAAGCAGGTGTATTGGGCATAACACGAACAATTCGATTGGTTTCTAGCAGGTTGGCAATCGTCGCGATTTCAGCCCCAGCCACAATCGACATCACAAGTTTGCCTTCAAACAAACCTTTAAGCGGTTTTAATACGCTGGCCAGTACTTGCGGTTTCACTGCAAAAAGTACGATATCGGCATCACGAATGGCAGCAATATTGTCATCCGTCACATGTACATCTTTTTCTGTTAATAAAAGACGGACTTTTTCGACCGGATCAGAAACTGTAATACGTGTTGGCGGCAAGCCACGCGAAATCAGCCCGCCAATCAAGGCTTGGGCCATATTACCGCCACCAATAAAACTAATATTACAATTTAAAGCTGCACTCATGGATTCATACTCGACTTAGAATTTTTTAACTAAGAGATCAAATTTGGTTGCCATCCACCGATTTCACAATATTCAGATTGGGCTAACCAAAACCCTTTTGGTGTAAAAACACCAAGCATAACATTATCTATGCTTAATATTTGAATTCTATAACGCTGCCAGGGAAAAATTTGTGCTTCCTGAATGGCTTTCTTTAACGGCCAAGCCCCCACTCGTCCATACAAATGAATTTTTTCGCCGCCCTGGCGCATCACTAAATCAAGTTTTTGACCCAGCAATGCTGCTGACAGGCCTACTTTTGCAGTTTCAGCCAGATAATCACCTGACAGTATTTCAAGCTTTTGTCCTAACTCGACAAAGATTGCCTGTTTATTAGCAACCGATTGATTTTTTTCAGCCAAATATTCTGTGGCACTTAAGCGGAAAAGTTTTTGCTGATAACGCACATAATAATATTGATTCCAGTGCAATGCCGCCTGTGCATCAGATTTGGAGCCAATCACTTCAAGCAACAAGCGTTGCACCATTTCAAAACTCGGGCGATAGGTATCCTGTCCTTTCATCCAAGCAGAGAGCAATTGCCTTTGCCGTGCACTTGATAATTGGGATAACTTTTCTAAATTCAGTTCAATTGCCGATCCGCAATGGTTTAAATCCTGCTGTAATACTTCCAGCAAAATGTCTTCTGCATCCTGCATGAGATAACTAGTACGGCTTAAAGCTTGCTGCATTTGAGGATAGCGATTTTGCAGCACTGGCCACAATTCATGACGGCACCAGGCCCGATCATAATGGATATCTAAATTGGTGGGATCTTCAATATTTTGCACACCCAAATGGGTGGCCCATTGGCCAATCTGCTCACGGGAAATATCCAGCAGTGGTCGCCAAATGCTGAATTGCTTTCGTACATCGACCTGCTTCATGGCGGATAAACCATGTACGCCGGCACCCGAAAGCAAGCGTAGCATCAAGGTTTCGGCCTGATCCTGCTGATGATGCGCCAAGACCAAGATTTCATTGGCTTTTAAATGTTTTGAATAAGCTTGATAACGTGCGTTACGTGCCTGATGTTCCAGGTTGCCATCTTGCACTTCAACGGCTTCAACAATACACGGTACATTCAGCGCTGCACATTGATCAGATACAAATTGCCCCCAGTCTGCACTAATTTTTTGCAACTGGTGATCGACATAGATCGCACGGATTTTTTCAGGAAATAAATCAGACATTAAACGCAATAGCAGCATGGAATCCATGCCGCCACTACATCCAATCAAGAAAGTGCTTTCAGGAGGAAAGCACTGGATTTGTTTTAAGATGCCAGACCGGAATTGTCGCTGCCAAACTTCATTAAGCGCTGGTAACGTGCTTCGCATCTCTCATTCACATCCATCGATTGCAATTCTTCTAAAGCCTGTTGTAATACATCTTTAAGATCTTGCATCACTTTTTCAGGCTGCAAATGCGCGCCTTCACCTTCATCAACCACATATTCAACAATACCAAGTTGTTTTAATTTCTCTGCAGTTAATGCCAAGGCTTCACTGGCTTGTTCCGCTTTCTCTGCTGTTTTCCATAAAATGGATGCACAACCTTCAGGAGAAATCACCGAATAGATACTGTGAGACAACATCACCACGCGATCAGCCACACCAATACCGAGTGCACCACCTGAACCGCCTTCACCTAAAACGGTCGCAACCACCGGAACTTTAAGGCTTGAAAGCTGTGCAAGGCTAGTGGCAATCGCTTCTGCCTGACCACGTTCTTCCGCACCGACCCCAGGATATGCACCCATGGTATCGATAAAAGTGAATACTGGCAGTTTAAAACGTTCAGCCATGTCGAGTAAACGCTGTGCTTTACGGTAACCTTCGGGATTACTCATACCGAAGTTGTGTTGCAATTTTTCACGAGTGCTGCGACCACGATGTTGCCCAACAATCATCACTGGCTGACCATTAAAACGTGCCAAGCCACCGATCATCGCACCATCGTCACCAAATACCCGATCTCCATGTAAAGCATCGAATTCAGTGAAGATTTCACCAACATAATCCAGGAATTGCGGACGTTCTGGATGACGCGCAATTTGAACCGTTGTCCATGCTTTAGATTGAGCAGCTTTATTTTTCATAGGTCGACCATTATCCCTAAATTAACAATACCTTGTTAACCAATCACTTGTTAATAGATAAATTGTTCCGACTGAATATTCAATTCAATATCCCAATGCTTAAACTGCATCTGTTCATCATGCAAGTCTGCTACAAGCAAAGGCCATTGTTTGGCATCGCCAGAAACGCTGAGCTGCCATTGTTGCTCATTGATGATACTTAATTCAATGGCAGGAAGCATCTCATCGCTACGACTATGATTCAGTAAAACTGCTAAACGCAGCAATAGACATAAGTACACAAGTTTGCTACCACCGACTTTAGCAACATCAACCCGTGCATCGCCACGAAGTTTACGACGGTGATGAGCGACCAAATGTGACAAATGGTTTTGGTCAATTTGTGAGAAACCGGGAATATCCGAATGCTGCAATAAATAAGCCCCATGGCGATGATAACCACTGTGACTAATCGCCAGGCCAATCTCATGCAAATATGCAGCACGACGCAGTAAGTCACTGTCATCATTAGTTAAATTTAATGATTGTGCAACGCCATTAAATAGTTGCTGTGCCGTATTGACTACACGCTCAGCCTGTTTGCTATCTGCGTTATAGCGTCCCATTAAAGCATGTACAGAACGGTCGCGAACGTCTTCATGCTGGAAACGACCAAGCAGGTCATACATGACACCTTCACGTAACGCACCATCTGAATAAACCAGTTTGTCCAGACCCAGCACATCAAATACTGCATATAAAATGGCAATCCCTGCTGGCAAAACTGCTCGGCGGTCTTCTTTCAGGCCGTCAAATTCCATTTCTGTCACGTGCTTGTATTTGAGCAGCTTGTCTTTGAGTTTTTCCAGACCTTCACGGGTGAGCTCTTCTTTTTCATTGCTCCAGCCCATATTCACGGTAATCTGACGACAGGCTTTAATTGTTCCGCTTGAACCCACCACAGTATCCCAACCAGCGGCTTTATAGGTATTGGCAATCCCTGAAATTTCCTTACGGGCAGCGGTCACCGCTTTATCGAAACTTTTCTGATTGATCTCACCCTCCATAAAATAGGCTTTGGTGAAGGCCACACATCCCATTTGTACAGATTCAGTATGGATCGGCTCGAATGCCTCGCCGATAATCAGTTCAGTTGATCCACCACCAATGTCAATCACCAAGCGGCGGCCACTATTGGCCATGGTATGCGATACACCTAAATAAATCAGACGAGCTTCTTCACGACCGGCAATAATTTCGATCGGTTTAGGTAAAATCTCTGCGGCTTTTTGAATAAATTCATGACCATTCTTGGCCTGACGTAAAGCATTGGTGGCTACAATACGCAACCGGTTGGCCTGTACCGAACTTAAACGCCCGACAAAGCGTGCCAGACAGGCTAGACCCCGTTGCTGTGCCGCCTCAGTCAAATTTTTGTTTTCATCTAAACCTGCGGCCAATTGTACTTTTTCTGACATTGAAGCCACTTTTTTTACTTCGCCATGATCTACACGTGCAATCGCCAGGTGAAAGCTGTTCGACCCCATATCGATGGCAGCAAGTAACTCTTCATCAATCAAAAAATCAGACATTATTCAAACAAACCTATAAGAATTGTGCTTAGAGTAATTCACATGCATGCAATTTAAAAGCCATTTATCAATTCAACTAAAGCAGTTTTTAATTTTTTAATCGCTTAAACAATTGTAGGACACGATAATCAATATCGTGAGCATCAATTAGACAAACTCAATATAATGATTGAAAATTTACATATCCCTCTACATAGTTAAACGAGGCTATGTAATACTTATAGTTATAGAACTAACTTAAAATTTATTTGGAGCATTCCATGTCTGGCAATATCGTAAACACAACTGATGCGAACTTCGAAGCTGACGTTTTACAATCTGACATTCCTGTACTTGTCGATTTTTGGGCAGGCTGGTGTGCACCTTGTAAAGCTATTGCACCTGTACTTGAAGTATTATCTACAGAATTCGAAGGCAAAGTAAAAGTTGTTAAAGTTGACGTAACTGCTTGTGAAGCGACTGCCGTAAACTACAATATCCGCAACATTCCTGCACTATTGATGTTTAAAAATGGTGAAGTTGTCGCTCAACAAGTCGGTGCTGCGCCAAAATCTAAATTGACTGCTTTTATTGAAGAAAATATCTAATTTAAAACAGTGTAATTGAATCCAATGCGCTATCATCAGATAGCGTATTTTTTTCGTCTATAAATTGACAAAAATACGATTAGCTCTTATATTGCTTGTTCAAGGAATAAAGGATTTCTAATCCGTCATTTTCTTACAAGACACAACACATAAGATCGCCGCTCGGCAACAGAAATTGTTTTTACACTTTTCTCTTCGAAACAATGAATCAGACCTCTGAATTGTTATTGTGCAAATACAATTGCGTTACGTTTATTGCGTGTAAGCGGCTGAATGTTGCTCCCTTTTCTCATCTCTATCCCAGAATTTTAATTCTATCTGACCCCCTATGAATTTAACTGAACTCAAGAAAAAACCGATTGGCGAACTCATCAAGATTGCCGAGTTTATGGGCCTGGAAGGAATGGCTCGTAACCGCAAGCAAGACATCATTTTTGCCATCTTAAAACGCCATGCAATGAATGGCGAAGAGATCTTTGGTGATGGTGTTCTGGAAATTCTGTCTGATGGTTTTGGTTTCCTCCGCTCAGCAGCAGGCTCTTATCTTGCAGGCCCAGATGACATTTATGTCAGCCCATCACAAATTCGCCGTTTCAACTTACGCACCGGTGATACCATTACTGGCACAATTCGCCCACCCAAAGAAGGCGAACGCTATTTTGCGCTTTTAAAAGTTAATCAAATTAACTACGACACGCCTGAGAACTCGCGCAACAAAATCCTGTTTGAAAACTTGACCCCATTGTTCCCGACTGAACAATTGGTGATGGAACTGGGTAATGGTACCACTGAAGATTTGACTGCACGTGTAGTGGACTTGGTGGCCCCGATTGGTAAAGGCCAACGTTCTATTATCGTTGCGCCGCCAAAAGCGGGTAAAACCATGTTGTTACAAAACATCGCACAGTCGATTGTACGTAACAATCCTGAATGTTTCCTGATCGTGCTTCTGATTGACGAACGTCCTGAAGAAGTAACCGAAATGGAACGTACCGTTCGTGGTGAAGTGATTGCTTCAACTTTTGATGAATCCCCAGCACGTCACGTACAAGTGGCTGAAATGGTCATTGAAAAAGCAAAACGTCTGGTAGAACACAAGAAAGATGTGGTAATTCTGCTGGACTCGATTACCCGTTTAGCGCGTGCCTATAACACTGTCATCCCTTCTTCAGGCAAGGTGTTGACTGGTGGTGTGGATGCGCATGCCTTAGAGCGCCCAAAACGTTTCTTCGGTGCTGCACGTAACATTGAAGAAGGCGGCTCATTGACCATTATCTCTACTGCCCTGATTGAAACCGGCAGTAAGATGGATGAAGTGATTTACGAAGAATTCAAAGGAACCGGTAACCAGGAAATTACGCTTGATCGCCGCATTGCCGAGAAACGTGTATTCCCTGCAATGAATATCAAAAAATCCGGTACTCGCCGTGAAGAACGCCTGATGTCTGAAGACAACTTACGTAAAGTATGGATTTTGCGTAAATTGTTGCATACTCAAGATGAACTGGCTGCTATGGAATTCTTGCTGGATCGTATGAAAGAAACCAAAACCAATGATGATTTCTTCGATCAAATGAAGCGTAAAGCGACCAACTAAACACAGCATTATTCTTTTTTTCTATAAAAAGGCTATCCTAACGATAGCCTTTTTATTTGGTTGACTTTATTTACATAAAGCTACAATCAAGTCTTTTCTTTGTAAACTTAAGGGACTAGTTCATACCTGTTAAAAATATTAACTTTAAAAAACCATAATTTTTAGCGAGTTATTTAGTATTTATCCAATATAAACTCTCCGATTGATTGTTATTTTCTGTTAAAAAAATGCTCGTTTTTTATCTTTTTTTGCATTTTTTACTAGCCTCCTAGTAGCAATTCAAAATGCGCAGTGATAGCATATTCGCAGACCAGTTAGACTGCCTCTGCATTGTTACTGCCTAACAGATTTTAGGAAGAATAAAAGCACTCAACAGGCTAACATAGGTTTTTTTTAATCTCATATTTTAGAGAGTGATGCCATGTTATTCAAAAAAATCGCTATTGCTGCTGCAGTTGCTACTACTTTAGCTTTCGTTGGTTGTGCTAAAAAAACTGAAGAAGCTCCTGCTGCTGATGCTGCTGCATCTGAAGCTACTGTAGCTGCTTCTGAAGCTACTGCTGCTGCTTCTGCTGCTACTGTTGAAGCTTCTGCTGCTACTGACGCTGCTGCTTCTGCTGTTGACGCTGCTCCAGCTTCTGAAGCTGCTGCTTCTGCTGCTAAATAATCTTTACGATTATTCAGTACAAAAAAGAGAGCCATTGGCTCTCTTTTTTTATGACTAAAATAAAGTTCAATTCTATAAAAACAATTGTATCTCTCCCTATTCTAAGTACAGAATTGATTTCTAATCCCGATTGTCAATTAAATTACAAAGGGCTGAATCTCTCAAATACTTAGGCTCTACTCCACAAATAACGCTTTTATATACAAATCTTATAGCAAAAAAAGAGCAGATCAATCGATCTGCTCATTTCCTACACGCTGGCGGAATTTCTGCCCTGCGCGGAATGTGACTACACGGCGTGCTGAAATTGGAATTTCCTCGCCAGTTTTCGGGTTACGGCCTGGACGTTCACGCTTGTCACGCAACTCAAAGTTACCGAACCCCGAAAGTTTAACCTGTTCGCCCGAGATTAGCGCTTGGCTAATCTCATCAAAGAACAATTCGACCATTTGTTTAGCTTCACGACGATTTAAACTCGTGAGCTCACTTAAATGATCAGCCATTTCTGCTTTTGTTAGTGCTGTCATGAAGCCCTCAATGTCGCTTGGTAAGTGTTTTCCAACACTTGAAGGATATTATCCATACCTGATTTAATTTCAGCATCTTCCAATGTACGGCTTGGATGCTGCCAGAGAAGGGCGAATGCCAGTGAGCGTTTCCCTTCTTCTACCCCTTGTCCAGTATACACATCGAATAACCATGTCGAGTCTAGCAGCTCCCCACCTGTTTTTTCGATAAGTCCCTGAATTTCGCTAACATTAATCTTATCACTAATTAAAAGCGCAATATCACGTCTTACTGATGGAAAACGTGATAATTCTGTAAAATTAGATACATAAGTTTGCAAAACAGCCTTTTGATCAAGTTCGGCAACCCAAGTCATGCCCAAATCAAGTTCGTCTTCCAAAGAGGGATGTAAACGACCCAGATAACCAACAGACTGACCATCAACCAGAATTTCAGCTGATTGTCCAGGATGCAACCAGCTACGCTCTGAACGAACATATTCCACTTGAACCCGTCCAGCTGCCAGAATTTCCTCAACTTCACCTTTTAAGTCAAAGAAATCCATCGGTAGAGCCTTGCCATGCCAAGATTCAGTTGCTTTAGCACCGACTGCAATTAAAGCCAAAGTCGGGATTTGTTTAAGATCGTGGATACTTTGTGCATCCTGATAATCAAAGCGTAAACCGAGTTCAAAGAAACGTACACGGTTTTGCTGACGGTTAATATTGTATTGCACACATGGAATCAAGCTGGACAACAAAGTCGAACGCATTGCCGCCAGTTCACTTGAAATCGGATTGGCCAACATTAACGGATTGACCGCAGGATTCAACTGTTTTTCAAGTTTGGCATCGGCAAAGCTAAAACTGATCGCTTCCTGATATCCCAAAGTCACCAGGGTTTGACGAAGTTGTGGCAATTCAAACTGATCTTGATGTTTGGCAAGTTTTACATCAATCACTGGCAAGCTGATCTGAATGTTGTCATAACCATGAATACGGGCAACTTCTTCAATCAGGTCTTGGTAAATCGCCATGTCGTAGCGATGTGATGGAGGAACTACAGTCCACTCACCTTGTGATTTTACAGTCACCACACAACCTAAGCGTTGCAGTGCATCGGTAATAAAGTCACTTTCAA
The DNA here is from genome assembly GCF_013420235.1 of Acinetobacter sp. YH01022. Taxonomy (NCBI): domain Bacteria; kingdom Pseudomonadati; phylum Pseudomonadota; class Gammaproteobacteria; order Moraxellales; family Moraxellaceae; genus Acinetobacter; species Acinetobacter sp. YH01022. The sequence goes on from NZ_VOYP01000021.1 coordinate 22,929, forward strand.
CTTTGTAACCCAATAACTGATCCACTTGAGCTTGATTCAGCTCAATCGCTTCACGTTTTGGTAAAAGCTCAGTTTTTTCTGCAACAGTAATTGGACCAAATTCACCACCAGCAAGATCAGCAATCAGCTGTGATGCGCGGTGCATGGCAATAAGTGGTAATTCAAAATCTACGCCACGTTCATAGCGCTGAGATGCATCGGTATGTAAACCAAAGCTACGTGCACGACCCGCAACATGTAAAGGCGCAAAGAAAGCAGATTCCAGGAAGATTTCCGTGGTTTCATCGGTAACAGATGAAGACAAACCACCCATGATGCCGGCAATTGCCAATGCTTTCACATCATCAGCAATGACCATCACGTTGTCTTGAAGTTCAACTTCTTGTTCATTTAATAGAACCAGTTTTTCAGCAGCAGTGGCTTGACGTACATGCACTGAACCTTGAACCTTGCCACCATCAAATGCGTGTAATGGTTGACCCAATTCAATTAAGACATAGTTGGTGATATCGACCAAAATGCTGTGCTGACGGATACCTGAACGAGCAAGTGCACGTTCCATCCATACCGGGGTCGCTGCTTTTGTATTGACGTTTTTAATCACACGACCCAAGTAACGTGGGCAGCCTTCTGTCGATACTACAACTTTCTTTTCATCTACGATGGTTGCAGCCACTTCCTTGATTTTCGGTGCAGTCACAGCAAGCTGGTTAATGACACCAATTTCACGTGCGATCCCACGAATACTGAAACAGTCACCACGGTTAGGCGTGATACTGATATCAATGACATTGTCATCAAGATCCAGATATTCACGGATATTCATGCCAACGGGTGCATCCGCAGGTAGTTCTAGCAGACCATCAATTTTATCTTCAAGATCAATTTCAGAAGCACCACACAGCATACCTTGGGATTCGATGCCACGAAGCTTACCTTTCTTGATTTTGAAATCACCCGGTAAAACTGCACCAATGGTAGCTACAGGTGCTTTCATGCCTGCACGTACATTCGGTGCACCGCAGACAATCTGTAAAGGCTCACCTGAACCGATGTTGACTGTAGTCACACGTAACCGGTCTGCATCAGGATGTTGTTCTACAGTCAGAACTTCACCTACAACCACACCTGTAAATGGTTTTGCCGCTGGCGCCAGTTCATCCACTTCCAAACCGAGCATGGTGAGTTGGTCAGATAAGGTATCGCTGTCAATTGCTGGGTTGACCCAGGTGCGTAACCAATTTTCGCTAATTTTCATTTCTATAAAAACCTGTAATTTCAATCTCTAGAATTCCCCTCTGACTCCCCCTTTTTCAAAGGGGGAAAACCCCTATCTTTTCGCGGAGTCCCTCTCCTTTTTTAAAGGAGAGCTTAGGAGAGGATTAAATAAAAGCCTTAAGCAAATTGGCGTAAGAAACGCACATCATTCTGGTAGAACATACGCAAATCATTAATGCCATAACGCAGCATGGCAAAACGCTCTACACCTAAACCAAACGCAAAACCTTTATATTTTTCAGGATCAATGCCTGCTGCCTGAAGCACATTCGGATGCACCATACCGCAGCCTAAAACTTCTAGCCAACGGCCACGTTCATCCATGATATCCACTTCAGCACTTGGTTCAGTGAATGGAAAATAAGATGGCCGGAAACGGACGGTTAAATCTTTTTCAAAGAATTCGTTCAGCAAGTTCACCAGCAAACCTTTCAGTTCAGCGAAGCTGGTATTTTCAGCCACGTATAAACCTTCAATTTGATGGAACATTGGCGAATGCGTCTGATCCGAGTCACAGCGATATACGCGACCCGGGCAGACAATACGAATTGGCGGCTGATTCTTTTCCATAGTACGCACTTGCACACCTGAAGTGTGGGTACGAAGCAAGTGGTTGGCATCAAAATAGAAAGTATCATGCATTGCACGTGCAGGGTGATGACCCGGAATATTCAGTGCTTCAAAGTTGTGATAATCATCTTCAACTTCAGGCCCCGTCGCAACCGTGAAACCGGCTTTGGTGAAGAATTGGCAAATGCGTTCCTGCACTTGGGTCACAGGATGAATACTGCCTACGCTTTGACCACGACCCGGCAAGGTAATATCAATCGTTTCGCTGGCAAGTTTTTGTTCTAGTGCAGCTTTTTGTAATTCGGCCTGACGTGTGGTTAATGCACCAGTGATGGCTTCACGCACAGCATGAATTTTTGCCCCGAAAACTTTACGTTCTTCAGGGTCCATTTTACCCAGTGCCTTGGATTGTTCCGCGAGCTGGCTTTTCTTCCCTGTAAATTGCACTCGTACTTGATCGAGTGTAGCAAGGTCCTCTGCTGCTGCAATCGCAGCGAGCGCTTCAGTGGTCAGGGCTTCCAGTGACATAGTAACTCTCAAAGCAACAATTTAAAAATATAATAAAACCCCATATTCTAACAGTTTTTAAGCGCATTGATGAAGTTCCCTATAGAGGAAAAATTAGATTGGCAACCATATTTAGAAAAAGTATAAGATAAAGCCAATATTTATGAGATCAATAACAATGGCACTCGATCAGATTTGGAAACAGCAGCTTACTTTGGTGACCTATGGCAATGAATATCTCAGCCAGAATCTGAGCTTTAATCATTGGGTACAACATGCCATTTTTAACCAGCACAATTTGCGTTTCCGAGATCTGCTGTCACAACATTTATTGGCACAACATTTTCAAATCTGGCTGGAAGGTCTAAAAAAACAGGGAACGCTGCGCATCAGCCTGCACAGTTCCAGTCTGCTCAATGATGAACAGAATCCAAATGCCAATGTTGAACTGCTGGCCATTCCGCATTTTATTGTCAGCCATGAACAAAATAAGAAAACGGCCTGGATTTTCGGCAAGGAGTTGGCGGAGTGGTATAACGCAGATCATGACTATGCAGCACCCAAGCCACAACAGGAACAGTGTCGTCAGGAAACCTTCTGGCGTTTCGAGCTGAATTCAAAACTGGCAAAGCGTATCGATGCCGATCTGCAACAGCCGAAGTGGGATGACATTCAGATTTATACCAACAACGAATTATTTGACAGCAAGTTTGCACAGGGCTTTATCGAGCCTGCCAATCGTGATTTTCCATATTATGGAATGCCGCAAACTGCAACGGAAAATGCCGATGGCTCCCCATTATCCGAGAGTAAATATCTGCCTTTACTGCCAAGCGATTATCAGGCGGATTATGCGCATACCACACTGCATCGCCTGGAAGCATTATCCAGTTATATTCAGCAAAAACAGCAACATCCCTATCATGCGGATGGCAGTGAACTGACAGCAGAAGAGCAGCTAAATCTACGCCATTTCTCGCAAAAACTGGATGATTTAACCGCAAAATTTATAGTTAAAGTTGCCAATCATTATCAATCCGCACGCTTAACCAAAGTTGAAGTCGCCAATCCCCTGGATGATGCACCCAGCACTCCGCATAGCGCTCCACAAGTAAAAAGCCATCCTGCACATGCCTCGCACAAGGTCGGGACATCAGGCGTCATCAAACTGATTCTGCTGACCATTGTGATTTGTGTATTGGCTTATTATTTTGGACTTTAATTTTTATAAGGTTTCAAAATCTGGATGAACCCGATCACATCACATCGGATTCATCCTTTTTATAAGCTTCTAATTTTTATCGTGATGAGGTCATTGCAATTTTTTAGGCTTTTTTAGTGCCAGTTTTTTTAACACTTCTGATACCGCTACCATAGCAAAACTTGAAGTTACCACCACTGCCGAGCCATAACCGCCACAGCGCAGGCCGGCACTGGCACAAACCTCTGCGCCAGAAAATGGATTATCAATCGAATAGACACAAGTAATTCCAAATTTTTCTTTCGGCTTTTTGCAAATGCCTTTGGCTCGTAGCTGGCTGCGCAGTTTGGCCAGCATCGGGTCCTGTTCCGTCTTAGACAAATCGGCAACACGGATTTTTAAAGGATCCAGCTTGCCGCCTGCTCCACCCGAGACAATGAGCGGAATTTTATTAAAACGGCAATGCAGCATTAACGCCAGTTTGGCTTTGACATCATCAATACAGTCCAGAACGACATCAGGGGCATTTTCTAACAGTTCTTTGACATTATCTGGGGTTAGATAGTCATCCACCACGTTAATTTTGATACGTGGATTAATTGAATAACAGCGCTCGGCCATCACTTCAATTTTTTCCCGACCCAAGGTCGAACTCATGGCCGGCAATTGACGGTTAATATTCGATGCCGCGACCACATCCATATCAATCAGGGTCAGCTCAGCAATGCCGGTACGTGCCAAGGCTTCAACCGCCCAAGAACCCACGCCGCCAATGCCGATCACCATCACATGGCTGTGTTCGTAGTGACGAAAAGCTTCATCTCCATAAATTTTTTCTACCCCGGCAAAGCGGCGCTCATATTCATCATCTTCAGGAAGATCAGTCATTCGTCATCTAACAGCTAAAAAATACCGACGCATTTTATCAAATTCCGGCTCAATTCGATAATCTATCTCTTTCGCATCATTCAATAACTGTAGCAGACATAAAAAAAGAGGCTTTCGCCCCTTTTCTATTCATCTATCAATACTGCTTTATTTATTCATGATAAAGAAATATTCACGATAATATTTCAGTTCGGCAATCGAATCACGGATGTCATCCATCGCTAAATGTGAGGCATTTTTCTTCAAGCCACTCATAATTTCCGGACGCCAGCGTTTTGCCAGCTCTTTCACTGAAGATACATCCAGATTACGGTAATGGAAGTACTGTTCCATTTCCGGCATTAAACGGTGCAAGAAACGGCGATCCTGACAAATCGAGTTACCACACATTGGGGATGATTTTGGATTGACCCATTTTTTCAGGAATTCCAGGGTTTGCTGTTCGGCATCTTGTGCAGTCAATTTACTGCGGCGTACCCGTTCGATCAGCCCCGATTGACCATGCTGACGCGTATTCCATTCATCCATCGCATTCAGTACGCGATCCGACTGATGCACAGCCAGCACTGGACCTTCCGCCAGAATATTCAGGTTATCGTCAGTCACAATCGTTGCAACTTCAATAATTTGATCGTTATCCGTATCCAGACCTGTCATTTCAAGGTCAATCCAAATCAGGCGGGTATCAGGGGTGCTGCTCATAAATGTGCAATCTTATTGGGCTTAAAAACCGCTATAGTAGCAAATTTATTGCAACTTGGCTGTAACTCCTACCCCGCTTCATGCTATTTTTGCCATTCTTAGTCCATGCTTTTTTTAGGATATGAATGGCTTTAATTCGTAAACGTCGTTTAACTGAACAGCAGCAACGTCGCATTCAGAAACAACATCAAACACGTCAAGAAGAACCCGACACTTCAAATGATTTAGAAGGCCTGGTGGTTCAACATTATGGCCGTCAACTTGAAGTGCAAGCCTTATCAACGCCCGAAAATCACCCGAGTAAACCTGTCGTTGCAGCAGGTGAACCCGAACCGTTCTGGAAGCCGATTGAAGTCGGCAGTGTATGGCGCTGTCATACCCGAACCAATCTGGAAGCACTGGTCACAGGTGACCGGGTCAAATGGCAGGCCGACCCGAATACCGGACTCGGTATTATTACCGCCATTCATCCACGTAAATCCCTGCTAACCCGTCCTGACCGTTATCACAAGGTTAAACCTGTTGCGGCCAATGTCAGCCTGATTGTGATTGTGTTTGCCTCTTTTCCGGAAGTTGCCCCCAGCCTGATTGACCGCTATCTGGTGGCCTGTGCCGATGCTGAAATTCCGGCACTTCTGGTGCTCAATAAATCTGATTTAATTCAGGAAAATGACCCGATTTTAGACTTAGTCAGAGAATACCAAGACCTGGGCTATGAGGTGATGCAAACTCAATCTGATGGCGATTTAACTGAACTAGCAAAACGCTTGGCCGGTGAAACGGTCGCTTTTGTCGGTCAGTCTGGTGTCGGCAAAAGCTCGCTGATTAATGCCATGGTTCCCGAAGCGGCGCAAAAAACCAATATCATTTCGGAAAACTCGGCGCTGGGTCAGCACACCACCACCTCTACACGTTTAATTGCCTTTGGTGAAGGCGCTGCACTGATTGACTCTCCGGGCATCCGTGAATTTGGTTTATGGCATCTGGACCTGGCCAAAGTGCAGCATGGCTTTCCTGAAATTGAAAACCTGCTGGGACATTGCCAGTTCCGTAACTGTACCCATAAGCATGAAAAGCAATGTGCTTTGCGTCAGGCTGTGGAATCTAGTGAAATCTTGCAACGCCGTTTAGACAGTTATTTGCGTTTAATCGATGAAATTACTGAAGCGCAGCAAAAAAATTAATTTTTCTTAACCCTTAGCCCTTGAAGCAGTGATTTTGATCGCCATATTTATAGGCTATACTCTACGCAATTTTGAAATTGTAATTAGGTGACTTGTGGAACGTTGGTTCGAATTTATGGGGAATCACCCCTTCTTGTTTGGAACACTCGGGGTGTTGGTTGTTTTGTTCTTTATTTTAGAAGGACAACGCAATGGCCGTAAAATTTCACCACAATCTTTAGGTATTTTAGTCAAAGCTAAAAATGCCATGCTGATTGATTTACGTGATGCCAAAGATTTCCGTGAAGGTCATATCAGCGGTAGCCGTAATATTCCCTATAGCCAGATTACCAGTCATATTGAAGAGTTAAAATCTGCCGATCGACCACTGGTGTTTATTTGTAACCTGGGTCAAATCGCAGGAACCGCCTTACAACAAGTGGGACATGCCGACAGTTACCGTCTAGACGGTGGAATCAACAACTGGAAAGTGCAAGGCTTACCCCTGATTAAAAGCAAATAATAGGCTTGGAGATTTTGAATGGCTGAAGTAATTATTTATTCCACCACCGTATGCCCTTATTGCATTCGCGCAAAACAACTTCTTGAGCGTAAAGGCGTGGCTTATAAAGAAATTAACTTATCTAACGAAGCGCCTGAAGTACGTGTGGAACTGATGCAACGCACCAATCATCGTACTGTTCCACAAATTTTTATTAACGACCAGTTTATTGGTGGTTTTGATCAACTTTATGCTTTAGAGCGTGAAGGAAAACTAAACGAACTACTGGCTTAACCCTATATTAAGTCAGCTCTTCATATTAAGGATTAAAGAATGAGTGAACAACAAGCTCAACCACAATTAGCACTAGAACGTATTTATACTAAAGATATTTCTTTTGAAGTACCTGGGGCACAAGTATTTACTAAAGAATGGCAGCCTGAATTAAATATCAACCTGTCTTCTTCTGCAGAAAAAATTGATGCGACGCATTACGAAGTGTCATTACAAGTCGTGGTTCAAGCGAACAATGCAGGTGATACTGCATTTATCGTGGATGTAACGCAAGCCGGTATTTTCCTGATTGACGGTGTTGAAGAAGAACGCCTGCCATATATTCTGGGTGCTTATTGTCCAAATATCCTGTTCCCGTTCTTACGCGAAGCAGTCAATGACATGGTCACCAAAGGAAGCTTCCCGCAATTGCTGCTTACACCAATTAACTTCGATGCTGAATTCGAAGCCAATATGCAACGTGCGCAAGCAGCCGCTGCTGAAGGTCAAGCTTAATTGTTTAAGCCAACCTGATATAAAAAAGACCGCATATGCGGTCTTTTTTATTGCCATATTTCTCCTTCTCCCTTTGGGAGAAGGAATTGACCGATGATTATTCACCATCCATCATTAAATCAGCGCTCATACCCACAGTATTAAAGCCGGCATCAACATACATAATTTCGCCAGTAATACCATTGGCCCAAGGTGAGCACAGGAATAATGCCGCATTACCGACATCTTCAATGGTCACATTACGTTTCAGTGGCGCAACTTTTTCATTCAGGTCTAACATTTTACGGAAAGACTTGATACCTGAAGCTGCAAGAGTACGGATTGGACCTGCCGAAATGGCATTTACGCGAATGCCTTCTGCACCAAGGCTTGATGCCAAATAACGCACACCCGCTTCTAATGATGCTTTCGCCATACCCATAACGTTGTAATTCGGCATTACACGTTCAGAACCCTGATAAGTCAAAGTCAACAAACAGCCTTGGCGAACTTTTAATAAAGGTTTTGCAGCACGTGCCATGGCAATAAAACTGTATGCACTAATGTCGTGGGCAATGTTAAAACCTTCACGGTCGGTAACATCAGTAAAGTCACCATCTAAAGTATGCGCTGGCGCGAAACCGATTGAATGAACTACGCCATCCAAACCATCCCAATGTTTTGCCAATTCTGCAAAAGCCTGGTCAATTTCAGCATCTACCGCCACGTCACAAGGGAAAACCAGTGTTGAACCGAATTGTGCAGCAAACTCATCAACACGTTTTTTTAATTTTTCATTCGGATAGGTAAATGCCAGTTCAGCACCTTCACGATGCAAGGCTTGAGCAATACCAAATGCAATGGATAATTTACTTGCAATACCCGCGATGAGAAAACGCTTACCCGCCAATAGTCCTTGTGCCATGTGAATCTCACTCAAAATAATTTAGCAGCATAATGCCAAGTCTGAAGCATTTGCGAAATTGCATAATGCGCCTTTTTTTAACATGTTGTGTAAAAATCAAAAAAAATGCTCCACCATTGGGGAGCATTTCTGAACTGATCGTGCTATCTAGCTCGCTTTCATGGTTAAAAGGATTAATCATCCCCTTGTAATAAACCCAGCAAGCGCAGGAAGGAATAATACATCCAGACCAAGGTCGCCAATAAGGCAATACCACACAACCATTCCATCGCTTTTGGCGCATACTGTGCAGCAGATGATTCGATCAGGTCAAAATCGAGTATCAGGTTTAAAGAAGCAATGACCGCGACAAATGCAGCAAAGCCAATCCCCAACCAGTTGCTTTCAAAAATATAGGGAATACTGGAACCAAAAGACAGCCCCATGACCATTTGCACCACAAATACAATGGCAATGGCAATCGAAGCAGACATCACTACAGCTTTAAATTTTTCTGTGGCACGAATAATCTGGAAGCGGTATAACCCAAACATGACCAGTGTGGTAACAAAGGTTGCCAGCAAGGCTTGTAAAGGAACACTTGGAAATTTCAGCTGAAATACAACCGAAATTCCCCCTAAAAATGCCCCTTCAAACAGTGCATAAGGAATGGCTAATGTGGGGGCGGTATTCGGCTTGAATGTGACGATGAGTGCCAGGATAAATCCACCAATCGCTCCCACCATTGCGGCAGCATAAGCCATCGATATATTCAGGGTCAGAAAGCTATATAAAAAGAGTGATACACCGACTACAGCGGCAATTACCGTCAATATCACCGACTTTTGAATGGCACCTTGCACCGTCATGGCATGGTTAAAGTCACTCTGGGTTTCGACCCGGGTTAAAATAGGATTATTACTTTGCATAATTCCCTCATTATTGTCATTTAGATTTTTGAATTAGTATAAAACGCATTTAAGAACAGAAAATGAATCTTTGCAACTTTGCATAAAATATCGCTCAGACAAGCAAGCCGATTCATGGCACAACATACCTTAAAAACCCATATTGATGGATAAAATATGATTTTACAATGTTTTTCAAGATGCCAACTTTAAAGCATCCAGGGAGTTTTGCCAGAGTTGTGCGGCGAGAAAAGCCTGATCCAGATTCAGCGATTGTGCCAATCCATCCAGAACATAAGGTAAATTGACTGGCGTATTGCGAGTTCGATGTTCAGTGGAACTTTGACAGCATAAGGGTGTCATATCCGGACAATCGGTTTCCAGGACCAGATGTTCAGCACCTATAGCCTGAACCACGCGATGCAGTTTTTTGGCATTGGGATTGGTAATTTGCCCAGTGACGCCAATTTTAAAGCCCAGTTGAATAAAGGCCTTGGCTTCTTCTATGCCGCCACTAAAGGCATGGGCAATTCCCCCCAAGCTAAATTGTTGCTGTTTTAATATCGCCAGCGTTTCTGCATGTGATTTGCGGATATGCAATAACACTGGCTTATCAAACTGTTGCGCCAATTCCAGTTGTGCAGCAAAAAAATCTTTTTGTTTCTGAAACATGGCTGGCTGCTTGTGCTGTGCTAAAAAGGTATCTAAACCAATTTCTCCCACTGCAACACAATCTTCATTTTTCAACAATGATTCTAAATCGGCCAGATGCGAAGTGTGATGCCGTTCAATATAAACAGGATGTAAACCCGGTGCTAAATAACTTTGTGGAGCATCCTTTAATTGATTTAGAAAATGCTGCGTGTAAAGCAGATCCTGAAAACGCGACTGAACAAAACCTATCAGAATCAAGCGTTCTACCCCAACTGCTTTGGCCGCATGCGCCAGTTGCTCCCGATCGGCATCGAAATCGGGAACATCAAAATGGGTATGGGTATCAAACAGTGAATAAGACATTAAGATTGGGCTTTATTTGCAATAGGTGTACTTGCCGATGCAGCATCATTTTTGACTTCAGCCTGAGGCAAGTACTCTTTCTTCAGTACGGTTTGCAACTGCTCATAAGGAATGGTCAAACGTGGCAATCCCACCACATAAGGCCCAATTTCATATTCGCCATATTGCAAAATCAGACCTTGAGTGGATAGGTAGAAATTATCCGATAAAGTAAATTTCCACGCCTGTTCGTATTCTTCAACGCTATTTGCCAACTTGGAATCAATAACCCAACGTTTAAACTCTTCATGGGCTTTCTGTTCCAGTACAGCTTTCTGCTTGGGCGCCAGAATATCATCCAACTCGACCAACTTTTTCTTTTTCAAATCAAAGTTATAATAATACTGTGAGGATGAACCATGTGCGCCGCCCAGATAACTGCTGGAATTTAACACCACAGTTGCCAAAGGTTGGCCTGCATTGAGAATCTTCGGCTTGATCATCAGGCTAATCTGATGATTGGCACTTAACGCTTTCAGTTCTTTATCCAGCGATAAAAAGGTCTGTAGATAAGGCGCCACCTGTTTTTCCAGTTTCTGTTTCGGCGTTTCAATAGTTTCTGATGCAGCAGCTTCAGATGCCTGAGCTGGATTTAAATCTTTCGAATTTCCGCTTGCTGTAGTCGCCTGCTGCTCTGACTTCAACGATTTCGGCGAAATATCTAAAATTTGATCCAGCTGCTTTAAAACTTGTTGATCAATAAATTCATCAATAAATGCCTGGTTACTGGAAAGACGCTCGACATTTATTTCAGGACAACTATTTCCATCACATTCAGGCAAATTTAAAGTCAGCTTTTCCGTGTCGCCTGCCAATGTTAAAACTTCGGCTTGAGCAGCTTGCGATTGGGCTACTTTGTCCTCTTTTTTAGGCTCAGGCTGTTTAGGTTGGCATGCACTCAAGGCAATTGCCGCCGCAACAACACTGAGGGTAAAGATCGTTTTATTTTTTAGCATCATCTAACCTATAAACTTAAATCTGGTAAATGGACGTTCACTCAATGTCTGAATTGATTACCGATAACTAAAACATATGCTGATAAGCGTCAGCTTTCAATATCTGCTTGGTTTGTTCTTTGGTTAAATAAATATCCAGCTGGGCACCATCTTTAACAATTTCATGGGTGCGATAATGCAAACCGATACCTTCCTGATCAAAGAACCAGTCTGCCTGTCCCCAGTACAGTTTCTTTGGCGCTTTCTGTCTGACTTCAGCCTTTTGTTGCTTTAACCATTTTTGATAAGCCTGCTGCACAATACTATTCATGGCGGTTTGCTGCTGAGGTTCCAGAATATCCAGCAACGTCACTGTTTTCTGTTTTTTACGGTCAGCCACAAAGAAGTAATATCGCTCTTTTACTTTTACTTCTTCTTGCATCGTGTCAACGCCTAATTGCATCAGCACATACTGGTTCCGCTGATAGGCAATTCGGGTATACATTGACAGTTCATAGGGCTTATTTTTAGCAAATTTTGCCTGCCAGGCATCCGACTTTTTCACATAGGCATTTACGGCCTGCTGCAGGCTCATATCCTGTTTTAAGCCAATTTGATCTTGAATAACCTTGGCTTGACTCTTGGCAATCCAGTCATTTAACCAGACATCTTCGGTATGTACCGTTTGAATACTCAGGTCAATACAGTTCTTTGTTTCACAAAAAGGCAAGGCAATTTTTGCCGGCTGTTCCTGAATGTTTAAATAGGGTAAGACATCTGCCTTTTCGGTTTTAAATACCGAAGTGGATGACTGTTCCTGATCAGGTTGTTTGGATTCTTGTTTTGAAGCATCACAGGCACTGAGCATCAGCCCCATGATGATTACGGATGTAGCCCCGAGTTTTCCGTTCATGCTGACCACTCTTTTTTTCAAGCAATTCATTTATCTTAATAATTTTACACAGGGTCTGTTGACACTTCATCTATGTTTGCGACGATACATATTGATGAAATGTCATCAACTCCCTAAAAAAACAGCTTCATAAAGAAGCTGTTTTATTGGTTGTCTTAGTGTTCACGGGTATTACGGAACACGATATCCGGATAACGCTCCTGCATCAGCTGCAAATTCACCCGGCTTGGTGCAAGATAAGTCAAGTGACCGCCCCCATCAACTGACAACTGATCATGGGCTTTTTTCTTGAATTCGTTGAATTTCTTCTCATCTTCACAAGATACCCAACGAACGGTATTGATGCTGACCGGCTCATAGACACAGTCCACTTTATACTCTTCTTTCAGCCGGTACGCGACCACTTCAAACTGCAGCACACCGACTGCACCCACAATCAGGTCATTGCTGTTTTGCGGCATGAATACCTGGGTTGCACCTTCTTCTGAAAGCTCTTTTAGACCTTTTTGCAGCTGTTTCGACTTCAATGGATCTTTCAGACGCACACGGCGGAACATTTCCGGAGCAAAGTGTGGAATACCGGTAAACTGTAGTTTTTCACCTGAAGTAAAGGTATCGCCAATCTGGATGGTACCGTGGTTGTGTAAACCAATAATATCGCCCGGCCAAGCTTCTTCCAGGTGCTGACGGTCACCGGCCAGGAAGGTCAAGGCATCACTGATGCGCACGTCTTTATCAATACGTACATGCTTCATTTTCATGCCTTTTTCGTACTTGCCTGAACAAATTCGCATGAAAGCAATACGGTCACGGTGTTTCGGATCCATATTGGCCTGAATCTTGAAGACAAAACCGGTAAAACCTTCTTCAGTGGCGTCTACTTTACGGTCTTGAGTCGGATGGGCTTTAGGTTCAGGTGCATAGTTACTGAAAGCCTCCAGTACATGATCTACACCAAAGTTACCCAGCGCCGTACCAAATAAAACAGGTGTTTGACGACCCGCCAGGAATTCTTCACGGTCTAATGGATCATTGGCCATTTGCACCAGTTCCAGCGATTCTTCAAATGCAGCCCAAGCCAGTTCGCCGACTTTTTCACGCAGATCGGCATGATCATAGCCATCACGCACTTCGATATCGGTAATCACTGAACCAAAACCGGCTTTGTAAACGTAGAATTTTTCTTCGATCAGGTTATACACCCCAGCGAAGTCGCGCCCGGTACCGAGTGGCCAGGTTAATGGCACACATTTGATTTTCAGGACGTTTTCAATTTCATCCAGCAGCTCTAAAGGCTCACGGATTTCACGGTCCATTTTGTTGACGAAAGAAATGATCGGCGTGTCACGCATACGACACACATCCATCAATTTAATGGTCCGTTCCTCGACCCCTTTTGCGCCATCAATCACCATCAGTGCTGAGTCGACCGCGGTCAAGGTACGGTAGGTATCTTCCGAAAAGTCTTCGTGTCCCGGAGTGTCCAGCAGGTTGATCATCTTGTCTTTGAACGGGAACTGCATTACCGAGGTGGTGATCGAAATCCCACGCTCTTTTTCCATTTCCATCCAGTCAGAGGTGGCGGCACGGTCCGATTTACGGCTTTTCACCATCCCTGCAACCTGAATCGCCTGACCCCATAACAGCAGCTTTTCTGTCATGGTGGTTTTACCGGCATCGGGGTGGGAAATAATGGCGAACGTCCTGCGAGTCGCGACTTCTCTAGCGAGTTGCTCTTTAAACATAGGGAAAATCTTCAATATGTACACCGTTTTTTACACACGTATCAATGTGTATCAAGCCAGTGAAGTGATAACTTAAAATTGGCGCAATTGTAGCAGATTTATAGTTATTGTATTGGGCTGTTGTGATTAAAGCACTCTGATCACCACTGATAGACGGTTCATATCTCTAGATGGCATCCTTCTATCCCCTAGCTATCTATTCAGTGAAAATTAAGAAGAATTGCTTTAGAAGTAAGGCTGCTGTTCACACATGAACATCATCAGCATGAGAGAATGATTCTACACAACAATAAAAGCTGTAGATAAACAAAAGCCCGGATGATTTCACCCGGGCCCAATTAACACTTAAATTATTCTGCTTTCTTCACACCAGTAACATCAACTTCTACCCGGCGATCTGGCTGCAAACAGGCAATCAGTGTTGCCGTTGCCTTATTGCCCACACAATTGGTGGTTTTAGGCTGACTTTCACCGGCACTTGCCACTTCCATCGCCACATTCACACCTTGGCTCATCAGATAATCCTTGACCGTGGTTGCCCGGGCCAGGCCCAGACGCTGGTTGTAGCTTTCCGAACCAAGACGGTCAGTATGGCCGGTAATACGAATCTGTTCAATCCGTACATAACCATTACTGATGCGGCTCGCCAATTCATCCAGCTGATGGCGTCCTTCAGGTAACAGATCCGCAACAGTGGAACGGTCGAACTTAAATAGGGCATCCGCAGACAGTTCCACACGTTCCATCTGTACAGGTGCTGGTGGAACCACAACTGGTGCAGGAGCCGCTTCTACCGGCGGACACCATTTATTATCAACATTCTGCAGGCTGGCACACGCTGTCAAACTAAGCAAAGCTGAAGCCGCACATGTCATTATCAGTTTTTGTTTCATCACGATTTCCTTCTATTTCATGCTTGAATGGTCATCCCCGGCATGGCATATGCCGGGAATGACCTGCTTCAGAATTACCAGCTGTGTTTCAGACCAATCGTGCCGGTGTAACCATTACGGTCTTCACCAGACAGCTCTTGCTGATAGCGTGCATCTGCATAAACATAGGCAGATGTGGCAATCGGCAACTGCATCCCTAAACCAACCTCACCCCAAGTACGGCTATAGTCTTCATTCAACTTGTCACGGCCAATATTGACATCAGTCGGTTCAATAAAGTCGCTCAGTACATTGGCAACTGCATAGAAAGTTTTGGTACGGTAGTCTGCAGTCGGTGCGTTATAGGCTAAACGTGTACCAATACGACCTCTCAGGCTGTGTTGATCATCCTGATCTACATGTGCACTGCCATCATTGAAGTCTTCCAAGCTAACAAACTGATAAGACAATTGAGCCTGCGGTTCAATCAGCCAGTGGCTGTTGCCCAATTTGTACGGACGACCCACCTCAGCGGATAAGCCAGCACCCCAACCGTCCTGATCAGCATTATGACCATCACGAGCTTTATATTCGTTTTGCAAATAAGACACTTGACCAACTAAATCCAGATAGCTGCCATTTTTATCGTAATAAGTCGAGTACAATCCTACACTTGCTGCATCGGTAGTGCCTTCACCGGTAAATTTATCTGCAACGATCTGTGCATTTTCGGCGCGGTATTGGTCAAAGAAGTCGATCTTGCTTTGGCCATAGCCCAGCATGAAACCGGTATGACGACGTGAACCATTGTCCGGATTGTAGTTGACTGAAAAATCATAGCCCAGTTGCGCTACGAAGTTATCCATTTCCATATCCAGACGGTTATCACCCGTTAACTCGGTATTGCCGCCACGTACTCGTGCCCATACCTGGTTGCCCTGAGTTTCCTGGCATTCACCACACTTGTCCCAAGCCCAAGTCTGCTGCTCACCGACACGATCATGCAAGGTACCCAGCATGTCATAGCCCAGCAAGGTGTTGGCATATGGCATTTGGGTATAGCCCGATACTTCCGCTTTATAGATTGGAGTACCTTCTGCATTCAAGGCATTCAGCGTCCAGCTATATTCCGTTCCTAGTTCATTTGATATTAGTTGACCTTCACCAGCATTTGACGTTCCTGCCATTCCAGTAAATGTACCACCACCTGTTGGATCTGTAACAATGACCGTCGGAAGTTGAGTGATCTGATCTGCCGCAGTAACATCGCCTAAACCGTTAATCGCGGTCACATGGGTATTCCCTGTTGCAGTCCCATTAATCACAAGTTGATCTGATGCGCCTGTAGCCAGATTCACATCCACAATTAAATCTGAACCAGCAGCATAATTCCCTTCAACGGTTAACGTGTTGACAGGTGCTGCATCACCACGATGCAAGTCGATAGTACCAAAATTGTTCACATTCGCAGTTACTGTCGATGCAAGGGTTCCTGGTGCCAACGCGAGCGTACTACCCTCTTCAATATTCAATGTACCTGTTGTAGTTGGCGCGAGCATCATGATTGTTGGCACAGGCTCAGAATCACCTGATAAATTAAGATCACCACTCAGGCTAAAGACTGCACCATCCTGCACATTAACGGTTTCCCAGCCTACCAGTGCGACATTACCCGCTGCACCTGGCAAGATAGGCTTATCAGGATAAGTCACTTCGGCTGGCTCTTCGGCTGAAAAACCCGTCAAATCCACACCGATATTTAAGGTATCCGCTTGCGAACCGCCGTCCAGATAGCTAAGTTCTGAAACATCAGTTCCTGCTTTCAGGCTCAGGGTATCTGAACCAGCTTCCATCCAGATATCACCGACTATTTTACCGCCAGTTGCAATCAGCGTATCGTCACCTGCTTTCAGATTAATACCACCGACTAGCGTACCACCTTGCTGATTAACCGTTTCGTCACCAGCGCCACCTAAAATGGCGTACATATCTGCCAACTCCCAATTCGCAGGATTTTCTGGTTCGTTAGGGAAAGGTAAATCACCTTCAACTGGGACATAATCTCTAAAAGCAGCCGTAATATTTGCAGTATTGGTAATTTCAGCAGCACCCGCGGTATTGACACGAATACCATTACCAATAGCACTGATTATATTTCCAGATGTATTGACGACAACTTTGTTGGCATTCACAAACTCGGTGCCATCGTCATTATGACCACCTGAGTGAGCATAGATTCCATCTTCATAGGCCAACAAATCACCTGAAGAATTTACTGTAACGGTTCCACCGCCAGAATGGGCATGAATCGCACGTCCACCATTGCTAATATCCTGCATAGCGGTTGAACTATTGGCATAAACCACTTCATTATTGATAGGCTCAAGCGTTGCAGCCACAATATCAGCAGCATTATTGACAATCACGTTACCACCACCGGAATGGGCATGAATGCCGGATTCAGCAGCTTGAATCGAGCTACCATCAGCGGTGACGACAGTCACAACACTTTTATTACCCGATGCTAATCCATCTTCGCCTTTATAGTTGCTAGTATGGGCATGAAGACCACTTTCACCAGCAACAATTTGCGCAGTTGAAGCCAGATTCACTGTTACATCGCCTGCGCCCGCATGCGCATGAATACCGTTACCGCCAGAATTAATCGTGCCAGCCATCGCTACAGTGACATCACCGGCTTCACCTTCTGCAGCGATACCACCATCACCAGCACCAATGACGGCACCCGCATCCTGACTAATACTCACGGTGCCCAAGCCACCTGCAACTCCCTTAATTCCAGCACCGCCAGCCGCAATGGTACTCGTAGACAGCTGTGTGATAGAAATGGCTTGTGGCGTTTCAGGATAAATTCCTGTTGGTGATAGAGTATCGACATAAACACCATGACCACCACCGGCAGTCACTACAGCTACTTCGCGGGTATCCCCGGTAGGCTCCATGACCTGAAGATAAACAGGATCACCATTTTCATCAAATACAGGTTTGTCGTGTTCAATTAACTGGACATAGACAGGATTATTGAACTCATCAAAAACCAATTCACCATTTCCATCGGTTTGCTGAACATAGATAGGATTGCCGTTTCCATCCACAGCAGGGCCTAATACATTTCCGGTATACGTGGCACCAAACACACGATCTGGAGTAGTAATATCTCCCGCAATGGTTACGTTCACATTACCGGTCTGGTTGGCTGCATAAATACCATGTGCAGTACCTGTAGCGGTCAAACTACTTTCAGCACCTAAATGAATTAAAGTATTGCCTGCATCTGCAGCTTGCCCGACAGTTCCAAAAGTACCATTGCCAACAATCTGTACAACACCGGCAGGAACAGCGGCAAGCTCTAATTCACCATGCTTACCTTTGGTGGTCTTGGCCATATCGGTAGCATTTTTATCTAGGTACGCTTGCTGGGCTTCAGATAATAGTGTTCCCTGAGCCGGTGCATTTACAGAGTTAGCTTCGGTATCCCCTAATAAAGCAAATGCAGTTGTTGCATAGTTATTGGTTGCATCTAAAGAGCTGTAATTAAACTGCGCGCCATTGGCCACGACAATAGTTGAATCTGGCTGAGGATCTGGCAAAGTTTCAGGATAAGATCCAATTTCAGCATCAATCGGTCCTACAACAACAGGCGTTGTTGCAGAAGTCAGAGTAACGCTCGCATCACTTCCATCTACAATAATTTGTGAATAACTGGCTGCTGGTAAATCAACTGCAAAAGCTGCAGAGCTGCCTACGGTTCCCGCCACAGCAAGGCTGGTCGCCAAAATGGTTTTTGCTAAACGTCCCCGGCTGCGCTTGCCCTTTGCCTGTGCTAGCTCACTAACAGCCACCCATGTACCTAATGCTTCATTATATATACAACGATAAATCTTATTCATAACCTAGTCCTCTCAACAAAATGAGGTGGAAATTAGATGCCTTTGACCAGCATCCTTTTTTCTTAAATTGAAACGTTTTATTTAAAAGTTAATGATTTCGTGAAAATACATTTAAAGATTACTAAAGTGTTTCCTTCACTTTTTATTCATAATGTTTACAATTTAGAGCTTTTCCAACAACACAAATATGGCTTTTTGTATCATTTTTAGAAAAAATCATCTAAGCAACCTAAATCGGAAACAATACTTTAATTTTTTGTAAAATGTATAAATTTCAACCATATACATTATCTCCGACTAAAGTTGCACAAAAAAGCCCATTGAATAAAAAATAATTATATTTATTTATATCAACAACTTAGTTAAAAAATAACTTTTTTAAAGATGATTGGAACTGGTAAAAGCAATCATTATTATTTTTATCTTATATTTGTAATGCTGACATTTTATTCCATTGTAACTAGACCAAATCAAAAGCAGCTGAATATAGTTGAAATATAAAGTGGATTTTCAAACTACTCTTCAGCCAGACTATGAATTTATCAAATAAACTTAATGATATTATTCACCCTAGGTGGGAAATAATGGCAAATGTACGTCGCTGAGCGACCTGCACCGCTAACTCATCTTTAAAACTTATGGAAAATACTTACTGCAGAACCAGAGTGCTCAAGATCAAATACGATCAATATGAAAAATTGACCATATTTCAACAGATCATAAAACTTTTGAAATAAACTAAACCTGTTCAACCCGCATCAAGTTTAAGTAAATAGTGCCTTGTCCATTGTTTCCAGACGGTTCACATCCATTGGCATTCCCAACAGAAAACCCTGCAATTGCTGACAGCCTAAACGGGTCAGGATGTCTGCCTGCAAAGGTGTTTCAACCCCTTCTGCAGTGACCACCAAACCCAGTTTTATGGCCAGCTGGATAATACTTGCCAGAATGATTTCATCTTTTGAGCCGACTGCCAGATCCCGGATAAATTCCCGGTCTATCTTCAACTCATCCACAGGCAGGTTCTTCAAATATAAAAAGCTGGAATGCCCGGTTCCAAAATCATCAATCGCCAGTTTAATTCCCATCTGACGTAACCGCTCAAAACTCCGAATGGTAGAGTCCACGTGATGCATAGCTGTCGATTCTGTAATTTCGATGGCTAAATGATTAGGATTAATCTGATATTGAGCAAATAATTTTTCTAGTGTTGTAAACAGATGTTTATGTTCAAATTGTACGGCGGATAAATTCACTGCGACTGGAAAATAGTTGGAATCGGTCTGTTCCCAGATTTGAATTTGCTTACAGGCTTGCTCGAGTGCCCAATAGCCCATTTGAATAATCAGCCCAGTTTTTTCAGCCCCCGCGATAAACATGTTTGGCGTCAACATTCCCAAGCTTGGATGATTCCAGCGGATCAGGGCTTCTACGCCGCAAATGGCATAATCCCCAGTGGTAAATTTGGGCTGATAAAACAGAACAAATTGTTGTTCTTCAACTGCTTTATATAAATCATTAATCAGCTTGGTCTGACTTTTGGTCTCCTGCTGATCAGCACTGTAACTAAACAGCGAATAGGTATTTCTCCCTTGATATTTCGACGTCAACATAGCTGCATCCGCATTAATCAGCAGATCCTGCAAATTATTACCATGATCGGGATACAGGGCGATGCCAATGCTGCTAGAAATATTAATTTCTTTACCGGCAATCAAAAAGCTGTCCTGGATTTGTTCCAATAACTGCTCGGCCTTTTCAACTGCATGTTCGAGGGTAGCCTGTTCCAGCACCATCAAAAACTCATCTCCACCTAGACGAAGCAGCTTTTCGTTTGGTTTCAGATTCTGCTGAATGCGAGTCGCCAGTTGCACCAGCAACTGATCACCGATATGATGCCCAAATACATCATTGACCGCTTTAAAACGATCTAAGTCGATATAGAGAAAGGCAATTTTATCATCCCTATAACGATGATCGGTAAATAAAAAATGTGAATATTCCGCCAGGAATAAACGATTGGGCAACTTAGTTAAATTGTCCTGCACAGCCTGATTGGCCAGTTCACGATTAGCTTTAGAAAGCTGTATATTTCGGATTTCCAGTCTTTGTTCCAGCACAGCAACACAAAATGCAGCGAGAAAAATTAAACTGGTGACTAAAATCACACTTAATAAAATTAATCCTTGGCCAATTTGATAAGGTGCAATCTGTTGATCTGCAGAAACTTCATAAAAAGCGATTGCCCACATACCGACATAGTGCATCGCGACAATGGTTAGCGCCATCATCAATACCAGAAAAATCTTGATCATCAGCTTTTGCTGTACTGCATTTTTATATTTAAAAATAAGCCAGAACGTTAAACCTGAACCTGCAATTGCAATTAAAACAGAAAAAATTGTCAGCAAAGGATCATAATAAATCCGATGCTGATTGATGATCAGCGCCATCATGCCAGTATAGTGCATTCCGGCACTACCTATTCCCATCAGTACCGCACCTAAAACAAGCCGGCCAAAGGGTAAGGTTTCTCGTGTAGTCAACCAAATGGCAAAAGTAGATGCAATGAACGCAATAATATAGGAAACAAAAGTAAGACTATAATCAAAAGAGTAATCTGCCGGTAAATGACAAGCGAGCACACCAGCAAAGTGCATACACCAAATTGCAGCTCCAAGCATCAGACCACTGATGATGAGAAGCATTTTTTCATATTTCTGACGCAGGCCACGGAATAATAATTGTTCGAATGAAACAGTAAAATAACAGACCAAAATAGTAACAACTATCGAAGCAATCACCAGACTAAAATCATAATGTATATGAACCATATTCAGTTCCGTATAAGGTATCTTTCTTGTTTTAATCCACGTGATTGATACTTTTCATACAAGCAAGAAAATTTTTATCTTTAAAGAGTGGTTATAAAAACAATCAATTAAAACAAGAATCTAATACTACTCCATTTTGGTCAAGTGATAATTGCTCTATTCTTTTTTATTTCTAATGTATTCATTTTACAATAGAAACATAGTTCAACATTTTTATCATTATCCTCACACCGTTCATATTTTTAAAATCATTTTAAAACTAATGCCTCTGTTTGCTCATGCATCAATAAAAAGCCAGTCAGATCAACTAACTGGCTTTTTCGGAAAATTTAAATGAAAAATACCAAATTACAGCGCCTACTGGCCAGCAGCCTTAGTGGATTGTAATTTTGCATAATCTAATAAAATATTGGCAGATTCCATAACAAAGCTTTCTTCTTCGGGTAAAGCAGGTCGTTGTGTTGCTTTCATTTTCGCACGCGACTCGATTAAAGCATCCATTGAGGCTTGATAACTTTCCCAATTAGCATAAGGCTTTTGCCCCGTCAGGCTGCGGCGCTGATTTTCCGCCTCTAAAGTTTTCTGCTCAAGTGCGTTCAGCTCGGCTTTGCGCTGATCAATATCCAGCACTACACGCTTTTGCTCATCGGTTTTTTTCGCAATCGCTTTACGTTGCTCCAGATATTTAAATTGCGGATCAACACTTACACGCTGTTGTGACATTTGTGCCAGATTTTGCACATAAGGTTGTACCGAACCTTCACGCTTAAATGGTGCAGTTGGAATGGTATCCCATTTCAAGGCATTCTTCGCCTTACGCTCGCCAAACTCTTCATTGTAGATATCAACCAGCTTGATATCAGGTACTACCCCTTTATTTTGGGTACTTCCACCCGTAACACGATAGAACTTACGCTGGGTCAAGGTTGCCTGACCATAGGCCAAAGTATCCAGTTGAACCTGGGCTGTACCTTTACCTGTGGTGGTACTGCCAATCACGATACCACGCTCATAATCCTGAATAGCAGCAGAATAAATTTCACTGGCCGATGCTGAAGCCAGATTAACCATGACCGCCAGTGGACCGGCATAGGTTTGTGCACCACCGTCATCGTCCTCAAATACGCTGACATTGCCATTACCGTCGCGAATTTGCACCACTGGACCAGATTTGATGACTTGTCCCAGCATACGTGCAACTTCTTCCAGCGAGCCGCCCGGGTTATTACGCAAATCGATAATAATCCCTTCTACATTCTTGGCTGCCAGGCTTTTTAAAGCATTGTTGGTGTCTTCAGAAACCGAACGATAATCCGCACCTGCACGGCGCGCACGATAATTCAAATAAAATGACGGAATTTCAATTACACCAAAGGTATGGTTTTTGCCATCCCGTTTGATCTCAACTGTACGTGAACGAACACCCGCATCTTCTTCCTGAATGACATCACGCACCAGGCTGACTGTACGTGCCTGCCCCATTGATGCACCCGCACCCAACAAACGTAGACTCACCTTGGTTCCACGCTTGCCACGGATCAGGCCGACCACTTCATTACTAGCCCAACCGATCACATCGACCATTTTATCGCCGTCTTGTGCTACACCAATAATACGGTCTCCCGGTTTAATCTGACCTGATTTACTGGCCGGACCACCTTCAACAATCGTTTCAATCTTGGTGTAATCTTCATTACCGCGTTCAGGACGAATCGAAACCCCGATCCCCTCTAGCTGCAAGGTGGTTTGACGGTTCAATTCCATCGCATCAACCGGCGGGAAATAATTGCTATGCGGATCATAGGTCAGCATCATCGCATTCAACGTCTTATCGAGAACATCATCACTTTTAACACGGGTAATGCGTTCAAGTTGACGGGTATAACGCTTGGTCAAGGTTTGAACTGGAGTTAAATCTTCAGGGCTAGCCAGATCCTGACCATTGGCCAGTGTCGGATCATCTTTTAAGGCTTTTTGCTTCGCAGACTCTTCTTCTTTACTAATGTTTAAGTTGATGAGTTGCGATACCAGCATTTTTTGCCAATGTGCGCGCTGCTCTGCTGCGGACTTGAAATAAGGCGCTTTTTCGCGATCAGTATCAATATAGACATTGGTTTGTTTCAGGTTTTGCGGCTTTTTCAATTCCGCCAACATGAACTCATAAAACTGTTTCAAGCGGTCACGATATTGGGCATGAATCAAGTAAGGGCCTGATAAATCGCCTGCTTTTAATGCTGCACCAAAATTTGCACCATACTTTTTCTTATATTGTTCAACTTCAGATGCCAAAAATAATGAATGGTCTGCATCCAGACTATCTAGATAAAAGTCAAGAATACGATTGGAAGTCGCCGCGTCTAAACGCTGATTTAAATAATGCTGACGGTCAACCAAAGTCGCCAATTGGCGTGATACAAGGGCTTGTTCCTGCGTTGGCTGAATGCTTTGAGAAACTGCAATGGTATTGTTTGCAGCAATTGCCTCATTTACTACATGAGTAAAGAAAAACCCTCCAGTCGCAATTGCAACTGCACAAGCTAATGATTGAAGTTTCATAAATAATTCGTACTTCCTTGGTCTTTGACCAATATTACAACGTCGTTTTTCGACATGAACGCAGTATATTCAAAATCTTAAACAACTTAATATGTGTATGTCGTGTAGTTTTATCATATTCTGTACTGTCAAAATGTAGCAAATCATTGCAGAATTCGGGTATTGTTTTTCTTTATAAAATTCCAACACGGACACCGATATGATTGGCGCATTGATGCTAGACATCGCTGGCACAGAACTTACTCAAGAAGATATTGAACTATTACAGGCACCGCAAGTAGGCGGCATGATTTTATTTTCACGAAATATACAATCACCTGAGCAGGTTCGTGCTTTAACCGATCATATGCGTCATATCAGACCCGATATTTTAATTGCCGTCGATCAGGAAGGCGGTCGGGTGCAGCGTTTAAAACAGGGCTTTACCTTGCTGCCTGCCATGGGTCGCTTAGGCGAACTTTATCTGACTGAACCTGAACGTGCTGTGGAATTGGCTGAACAATGTGGCTGGCTGATGGCCACCGAAGTGCTTGCTGTTGGGATTGATTTCAGTTTTGCCCCGGTACTGGATTTGAATGATGTCAGTGATGTGATTGGTGATCGCGGTTTTGCCAAAAATATTGATGATATTGTTCCCCTTGCCCGTGCTTTCATCAAGGGTATGAAACGTGCGGGCATGGCCAATACCGGTAAACATTTCCCGGGCCATGGTTCGGTTAAGGCCGATTCACATATAGCCGCACCAGTAGATTCACGTTCCTATGAAGAAATCTATCATAAGGACATGGAAACCTTTATCCAGCTGATGCCGCAACTGGATGCCTTGATGCCCGCACATGTGATTTATGACCAGGTTGATCCGAATCCTGCTGGTTTCTCACCCTACTGGATTCAAAATATTTTGCGTCAGCAACTCAACTTTGATGGCGTGCTGTTCTCCGATGACTTAACCATGCAGGCAGCCTGTGTTGCCGGTGGTGCCGATGCCCGTATTCAGGCTGCACTCAAAGCTGGTTGTGATATGGGTCTGGTCTGTAATGACCGCTCAGCAGCATGTACGGCATTAGAAGGGATTCGTGATTTGCCTTTACCGAATCAAACACGTCTGGAGCGTATGCGTGGTAAAATTCCAGAGATTAGTGTTGGGCAAGCGCTGGACTTGGGAGCAGAATGGCAAAAAGTTCGCGATAGCATCGAAAACTTTAAAAAATCATTGAATTAATACGACAAAAGGAACACGACAAGGTGTTCCTTTTTCTTTATGATAAACAAAAATAAAAGTATGCTTAATTCAGCTCATTTTGCTTTGCATCAAAACTAAAAATAAGCAAAACTGGCAACGTAAGATAATCGACCAATAAACAACCAAAGTTAAAAACTAAAAAAAAGATAAGATCAAGATGACATGACACAACAACTTTCAGAACATCGACATATTTCATTTACTGCCCATTACACTGGTTACATCTGGTATACCATGGGAATTTCTCATCCAGTTTTTGCGACCTCTAAAGGGAAAATGCTGGCCAAACTGGTGCATCCTTTAGAAAGCTGGGCTGAAAAATTTGTCGGCGGCAGTATGCGTACCACCTTAAAACAACGCCACTGCATGATTGATCAGCATCTGGCCCAACTGATCGAACAGCATCCAGATTTACAGGTGCTTGAAATTGCCAGCGGGCTTTCTCCGCGTGGCTGGAGTTTCCGGCAGAAATTTCCTGATATTGATTATCGTGAACTGGATTTACCCGATATGGCAAAAATCAAAACCCAAGCTTTAAAACAGATTGATGCCCATAGTCCGGAAGTTTTATCGGTAGACTTATTCACTGCGGATTTTGAACAGGCTTTTCATGTATTTGATCCCAAGCGCCCCTTGGTGGTGATTAGTGAAGGCCTGATCAACTATTTTAACCAAGACATGTTATTACAATTGCTTAAAGCAATTCATCATTATGGGCAAAACTTTAAAGAACTGCATTACCTTACCGACATCTATCCAGAACCGGTGAAAAATAAACTGGCCAATTTTATTTGGGCCAGCAGTAAATTACTGAAATGGATGTCCAAGAGTGCATTTAGTTTCCATTTTATTAATCCCCAGCAAGCCCAGGCATTTTTCCAGCAAGCCAGTTTTGAACAGGTCAGTATTGTACAGCCACAGCAGTATTTTCAAAATTCAGCTGTACCCCTCACCTCTAACGAAGAACACTTAGGTGATCTGGTCTGGATGATTCATGCAAGCAAAAAAAACAGCGTTATATAACGCTGTTTTTTTTTGGGATGGATCACAAATTAACTGACCGATTCTAAAACCGTCATCACTTCTTTTTGTCGTTGCACATAACGCAATAAACGTTCCGCCACATCAAAACTGCCATGCTTGAATAAAGCCCGAACTCGTGTTGGATAAACTTCAAAAATTAAGCACTCAATTTTAAATTGACCTTCTTCATCTTCCAGATGCAAGGCCAAATCACGTGGATACTGTGCAACTTTGTCAGTCACCCCAAGAGTAAACTCAAGTAAAACGCCAAAAAAGTTTAAATCGACAATATGCGTGGAAAAATGCAAATCTGAATGACGATGAGTTAATACGGTCATCGGTTTTTGTACGGCAATTCGTTCTTCGCCACGGCGCTCCAGGGTCAGCAACTGGGCACGTGTCATCGGGATAATCCCTTCTACAGTCTGAATAGATTGTCCCTGCAGGAAGGTTGCAAACAGGCTCATGGTTTCTTTACGGCGCTGTAATTGCGGTACATGGTCGGCATTTGCAATCATTGCAAATTCCATATCTGGACATTGCAAAGCAAAATTGGCATTTTCATGTGGCAAGGTAAAACTGTCATATTGCCCACATGCCACCAGTACTTTACATTGCGGAATAGGGACATCGGTTAAACGCAATAAGCGGCTACAGTTAATTTCATAGCGGTCTTGCTCGGTGGCGGTAAATTCGGCCATTTGCCTAAAGAACAGACGTTTAGCTGTCGGTGACATACGGGTTTGGTCGATTTTGGCATGATTGACCAGATACAGAATCACCGCCTGACCAAACTCATCCATGCGCTGTTCATTCATTAAATGCAAAGATTCTTCCAGCAACATACGCCAGCTTTTACGCGTTTTTTGCATCACGCCCATCAGAATCATGCGATCGACCAGTTCCGGACGTTGCACGGCAAAACTTGAAGCCACAACCGAACCTAGCGACATGCCCATCACTGAAACTTTGGGTAAATTTTCAATATCGACCCACTCACCCAACATTCGAGCCAAATCAGGTAATTCCAGTGTTCCCGCAGAAATACCGGTATCGCGATTGGTAATTTGCTGATTGGCACCCATGGAAGGCAGGTCAATTAGAATGATCGGGCCTGCACTGAGCAATTGTTCCACACAATATTTATAAGAATTAAAATTTTGAAAAGCCCCCCCAATAATGACAATGGGAGTGTTATGGATGGTTTCTGGCTGAGCAATAGCCATATATTCAATTTTCCAGCCATCAATCCAGGTGGTACGTGCCGGTTGTTTAAAACTGTTCCTATGGTAAAGATCAAAAAAACCAGAATTTGAGTTTGATTCTTCTACTTCCGAGTCCATTTGGATCATGGAATTCATATCCCTTCCTCCATTCTTGCCTTATTGTTATTTTGCAAGAAAATAAATATAGAATTTCTGCGTCATGCTGCGTCCATTCTTCGCTGTAATTATCAGACTTCACTGTCTTTATCTTTTCATAATATACAGAGGACGCTTGCTCAAGCAACTGATTCCATAACCACTTATCTAAATTTAGCTAGAAAAGGATTTCAAAATATTAACAGTCCGAAAGTTTCAGGGACTTTTTTCTGAGCAGGTGCTTCATTGTCGGGTTCCAGACTGTTACTATCGAAGATGTAATTTCTAAGTGATCAAACCGCTATGCAAGATTCGATTGAACAATATATGCAAACGGTAGGACAACAGGCACGCCAGGCTTCTCGCGTGTTAGCAAGCGCTTCTACCCAAACCAAAAACAATGCCTTATCTGCAATTTACACTGCATTACAAGACAGTGAAGCTGCAATTCTGGCTGCCAACCAAATCGATATGACCAATGGTCGTAACAATCATTTGGACAGTGCATTACTTGATCGTTTAGAACTTACCCCCAGCCGCTTTAAAGACATGCTGCATGGCTTGAAAGATGTGATGAACCTGGTTGACCCGATTGGCGAAATCACTGACCTTGCCTATCGTCCTTCAGGCATTCAGCTCGGAAAAATGCGCGTACCTTTAGGTGTGGTGGGCATGATTTATGAATCGCGTCCGAACGTGACTCTGGAAGCCGCCTCACTTGCCTTGAAATCAGGCAATGCCATTATTTTGCGTGGCGGTTCGGAAGCGTTGCAATCGAACAAGGCGATTGCTGAAGCAATTCAGCATGGTTTAAAGGCTTCAGGCTTGCCTGAAACTTCGGTACAGGTCATTAATACAGCTGATCGTGCCGCAGTCGGCCATCTGATTACCATGTCTGAATATGTGGATGTGATTGTTCCACGTGGAGGCAAAGGGCTGATTGAACGGATCAGCAATGAAGCACGTATTCCGGTGATCAAGCATCTGGATGGAAATTGCCATGTCTTTGTTGAAGCACAGGCCGATTTGCAAAAAGCCCTGCCCATTGCACTCAATGCCAAGACCCATCGTTATGGCGTATGTAATGCCATGGAAACCTTGCTGGTGGATGAGAAAATTGCAGAAGATTTCTTGCCAAGCATTGCTGAACTGTATGCAGAAAAGCAGGTCGAGCTGCGTGGCTGCCGTGAAACCCAGCGCATTCTCGGTTCAAGCGTCAAACCGGCCAGCGAAGAAGATTGGTACACTGAATATTTAGGTCCAATTTTGGCAGTTAAAGTGGTGAGCGGAATTGATGAAGCCATTGATCATATTAACAAATATGGTTCACACCATACCGATGCCATCATTACCGAGAACTTTAGTCTTGCGCGTCAGTTCCTGGCCCGTGTCGACTCAAGCTCAGTGATGATCAATGCCTCTACCCGTTTTGCCGACGGTTTTGAATATGGTCTGGGTGCTGAAATCGGCATTTCCACCGACAAGATTCATGCACGTGGCCCAGTCGGTCTAGAAGGTCTGACTTCGCAAAAATGGGTGGTATTTGGGGATGGTCAAATTCGCCAATAATTCCTCTATCTAAAGTATCTTTAAGTGTTCAGTTTCAACCCTGAAGCTGGACACAGCGACTACACTATCCCTGCCCTAAATTTTGTAACATGATAAAAAAACTGAAAAAGATAAAAGGGAAATCACATGTTTTATTATTTGATCATTTGTACCTTTTTACTGGCATTACTGGTTTCTTTTACAGTGATGAAAATTTTTTCCAATTCGATTAATGCCATTCTGGCACGCATTATTCACGATCCGATTCATGAAGCCTGGGCAAAATACACCAAATTTGCCGGCATGGTGGTCGGAACATCTTCAGGCATTCGTATTTACGATATGGAAAAATATATCACGCCGCTGACGTATACCGAGAATGACAAGAAAATTGTGATTGAACTGACTCAAGAGCGCTGGGTACTGGAAATTTACCGGACAATTATTGAAACCTTGCAAGGTCTGGCCTGGATGATGCTGGTGTTTTTTATGGTGGCATTGATTGCCTATGTTATTGTACGCTGGTCAGAAATCAAGTATCAAAACTAAGCATAAAAACAACACTTAGCTCCTGCTCAAAATTCATTTCTCATGCTAGGGTTAAAGGCGTACAGGAAAGAGCGTTTATGCTTGAGTACTATTTTATTAATAAATGAAAACCATCAACCAATAAATTCTATTTATTATTATTTCACTGGTCGATAGTGCTTAAGTCTAATCTCCTAAAGTCTATCTAGGACAGAAAATCAACACATGATACAACATGCAGACTGATCTGAATTGCATTGAAATGTACTGCATAAAGATCACTTTAGGGACGACTTATTTCAATTAAAATTCGGGTATTAAAACGTGTCTACATCAGTATTAGTTATTAACTGCGGCTCATCTTCTATTAAATATGCACTCGTTTCAGAACGTCGTGAAGATCGTATTTTTGGTTTAGCAGAAAATTTAGGTTCTGCTGAAGCACGCATTAAGGGTGTCACTGTTGGTGGCGCGCCACTCGAACTGTCTATTCCACATGCCGATCATGAAAAGGCTTTGGAAACCATTTTAGAACGTCTTTCTCATTATAATCCTCAAGCGATTGGGCACCGTGTCGTACATGGTGGCACATTGACCAAAGCTGAGTTATTAACACCAGAAATCATTGATCGTATTCGTGAAGCGACGCCACTTGCCCCGCTTCACAACCCTGCTCACCTTGTAGGAATTGACGCGACCATGCGTTTGTTCCCGGACCTTCCACAAGTGGCAGTATTCGATACAGCATTCCACCAAACCATGCCAGCGCATGCTTACCATTATGCTGTACCAAAATTCTTATATACAGAGCACAACGTGCGTCGTTATGGCTTCCACGGTACCAGCCATGCTTACGTGTCTGAACGCGGTTCAGAATTGGCAGGCAGCTTAAAACAAGGTGGCTGGTTAACTGCACATTTAGGCAATGGTAGCTCGACCTGTGCCATCTGGAATGGTCAAAGTGTAGATACGTCAATGGGCCTGACCCCGCTTGAAGGCATTGTGATGGGTACCCGTAGCGGTGATGTCGATCCAAGTTTGCACAGCTTCCTGGCTGCCAACTTGGGCTGGGATGTGTATAAAATTGACAGAATGCTGAACAAAGAAAGTGGTTTGCTCGGTCTATCAGACAATCTTTCAAATGACATGCGTACCTTGATTGAAGCATCAGAACAAGGCAATGAAGATGCAACGCTGGCCATTGAAGTATTCTGCTACCGTTTGGCTAAATCTCTGGCTGCTTTAAGCTGTGGCCTGCCACGTCTTGATGGTCTGTTCTTTACCGGCGGTATTGGCGAAAACTCGGCTTATATCCGTGAAAAGACCATGGCTTACTTACCTCACTTCGGTTTCAACTTAAGCAAAGAACAAAACAATAATTTAAAACGCGGTACAGAAGGTCGTATTGATGCTGGCACAGGTCCTCAAATCTGGGTCATTCCAACCGATGAAGAAGGCCGTATTGCCAAAGAAACAGCACACGTTGTAGAAGGCGAGGTAAATCAGTCAGCTGCAAAAAAGCCTGAATGTGAGACTACGATTGCTTAAGCAATCGTAGCCTACTTATGCTTTCAATAAATCCCTTTATGATTTAGAAAAAATTATGAAAACAATACTTTTGGTTCCTACAGAAATTGGTGTTGGCTTAACGTCTGCATGTCTTGGTTTAATTTATGCATTGGAATGCCAAGGTGTAAAAGCAGGTTTTCTAAAGCCTTTCTCTCAAGAATTACAGCCTGAAGCAGATCGCACCACTGCACTGTATCGTCACCTGTTCAAGCATGAAACCGTTGAACCGATTTCCTATGCGGCCCTGACTGAACGTTTAAAAAATGATGAAAATGACGAGCTGCTTGAAGATGCAGTACGTTTACACCGTGAAATTTCCAAACATCACGATGTCATTATTGTAGAAGGCGTGCTACCAAACGGACGTGATCCTTTTGCGACAGAACTCAATGCCACTCTGGCGAAAGCGCTTGATGCCAAAGTGATTATTGTCAGCAATGCCGACATTAACAATGCGGCAAAAACCGCGGCAAAAGTTGACAATCAATTACGCTTCTTTGGTGGTGCGACTTGCGAGCGTACTGCAGGCGTATTGTTCATGCGTACCAAAGGCTTGCCGGAAGATTCTGCACAGATTCCTGTGACGCTTGATCCAAACCTGCGTTTAATTAGCGATACCAACCGATTTGTGAGTGCAATTCAAAGCACGCACCCAATGATTGGTAAAGACTGTATGCCAGTCATTGGCTTAGTTCCATTTAGCAACACTTTAAGTGTGCCACGCATGTCTGACTTGGCTGTGCATATTTCTGCAGAATGGATTAACCAAGGTGAAGCAGCACAACGCCGTGTATTACACAGCAGCTTAATTGCATCAAATATTGAACACGAAATGCATAAATTCGTGGCAGGTGAACTCATCATCAGCGGTTCTGATCGTATTGATGTCTTGCTTGCAAGTAGCTTGGCAAGCAGTAATGGCATTCCACTGGCAGGTTTGGTTTTAACTGAACATCAGGCACCAAGCACTCAAGCTTTAGAATTCTGTCAAACAGCAATCAAAAATGGCTTGCCAATTTTACACACCAAATTGAGCACTTTTGACACAGCACAACAATTGCTGAATTTAAGCAATGAAATTCCGGTAGATGATACCGAGCGTGCTGAGCAGGTGACCCGTTTCGTGGCCAGCCACATCAATGCAGACTGGTTAACACAGTTAATCAGCGATACACATAAACCACGTTTATCTCCTTCTGCATTCCGTCATGAACTGGTGCAAAAATCAATTGCAGCGAAAAAGCGCATTGTTCTTCCTGAAGGGGATGAACCACGTACCATTCAGGCCGCAGCAATTTGTCAATCTCGTGGAATTGCCCACTGTATTCTGCTGGCAAAACCTGAAGCTGTGGTTGAAGTAGCAAAAGCACGTGGAATTGAATTACCGCATGATTTAGAAATTCTTGACCCAGACCTGATTCGCGAGAATTATGTCGGAAAAATGGTTGATTTACGTAAAGGCAAACTCAACGAGTTACAAGCGCGTGAACAGCTACAAGACACGGTAGTTTTAGGCACCATGATGCTGGCTCTTGATCAGGTTGATGGCTTGGTATCTGGCGCAGTCCACACGACAGCCAATACGGTTCGTCCTGCATTCCAGTTAATCAAGACTGCACCGGATTACTCACTGGTATCTTCAGTATTCTTTATGCTGTTGCCGGATGAAGTTTATGTTTATGGTGACTGTGCGATTAATCCTGATCCAGATGCAGAACAACTGGCTGAAATTGCTATTCAATCTGCAGACTCTGCTAAAGCGTTTGGTATTGATCCGCGCATCGCGATGATTTCTTATTCAACCGGTACTTCAGGTGCAGGGGCGGATGTAGAAAAAGTAGCCAAAGCGACTGAAATTGCCAAGCAACGCCGTCCAGACTTACTGATTGATGGTCCATTGCAATATGACGCAGCTTCGGTTGAAAGCGTAGGTCAGTCTAAAGCACCAGGCTCGCCAGTTGCAGGTCGCGCGAATGTATTTATTTTCCCTGACTTGAACACAGGTAACACTACCTATAAAGCAGTGCAACGTTCTGCCAATGTGGTGAGTGTTGGTCCAATGTTACAAGGCCTGAACAAACCTGTGAATGACTTATCACGTGGTGCATTGGTCGATGACATCGTGTTCACGATCGCACTGACTGCAATTCAGGCAGAGCAACAAGCGGCTCAATAATTCGTAAATTTAAGTTTTCCAAACCATCTGATTGAAAAATTGGGTGGTTTTTTTTTGATATTTTAAAATTTAACTTATCTATTCACCGACATTTTATTAAGCATGGCTTAATCAAAACTTTTGCGCCAACCACACCGTATGTCCTGTACAGTCCTGATCTTCCGCGACCATCTTTACCACTTCAAAACCGTGATCTTTCAATAATTGGCGATATTCATCTTGCGACAAACTGGCATGATACAGTACATCACCAAACAGATCTCCAAGAGCCTCTCCATGACTTGGCCCACTGGTGAACATCAAAGCTGCCCCTGTTTCAGCCAACTTAGAAAACTGAGCAAACATCTTGCGCTGATCATCTTGAGTCAAATGAAAAAAACTGTCCCACGCTAAAATCCCTTGAAACTTTTGACCTAAATCCAGCTGACGCATGTCTGCCTGAATCCAGTGCTGTTTAGGAAAGTTGTGCTTTGCCATTTCAATCATCGTATCTGAGCTATCCACACCCGTCACGGCATGACCTTGTTCAATTAAATAAGCCGCAACTGGTTTTCCCGAGCCACAGCCCAAATCCAGTATTTGAGCATGTTCAGGAATCAACGAAAGAAAATGATCGAGCCAGGTTTTTTCATACAGAAACTGGCCGCGTAATTCTGTCCATGCACGTGCATGTTTCTTATAAATTTTAATGATATTTTTCGCAAACTCAGACTGATCTTTCATGAGCAGTTTTTCTAAATGTTATTCTCAAGAGTATAGGCAGATTTAGATCCAGATTTGAAGATTTGAAGATTTGAAGATTTGAAGATTTGAAGATTTGAAGATTTGAAGATTTAGAATGTTTTTATTTTTGAGAAAATTTAAAGCAAAAAAAGAAGATAAAGCCTGTGCCTAATCTTCTTGCTGACCGAAACCCTATCACTGCAGGATATAAAGAAAAATTCATGACGGGAGCAATTGAAGGACGTCTGTATTTATCAGATGAGATTTGATGCACTTATGATGTAAAAATTTTAGGGCAAATTTATGACAACTTGACCACCTTTAACCCGAATAAGAAAACAGAAAAATTAAATTTTACTTTTCAATAATTCCAGATAAGAAATAAATTAAAACCATGTTAATCAACATCTTAAATGTAATTTTACCCAAAACAAGGATTACCCTTGTCATCTCTATGACAAAAATCACTCAAAAAACGACCATTCATTTGTGCTGAAATTCGCTATTAAACTTTCGGCCAAAAAGCATTCAAAATACCCACAAAACCTGCTTTTTATCTTATAATTTAGCCCGCTAGCTAACAGCCCGCTCAAGAGATATTTGATATGACAACTATTATCAAGCAAGATGACTTGATCACATCGGTAAAAGATGCGCTTCAGTTTATTTCTTACTATCATCCACAAGACTTTATCCAAGCGATGAGCCGTGCCTATGATCGTGAAGAGAACAAAGCCGCAAAAGATGCTATTGCACAAATCTTAATTAACTCCCGTATGTGTGCAGAAGGCCACCGTCCTATCTGTCAAGATACCGGGATTGTGAACGTATTTCTTGAAGTGGGTTTAGACGTTAAATTTGATTTAACCATGAGCCTGGATGATGCAATCAATGAAGGTGTGCGTCAAGGTTACCTGGAAAGCTCTAACGTACTTCGCGCATCAGTTTTAGCTGATCCTGCATTTGGCCGTAAAAACACCAAAGACAACACCCCTGCGGTCATCCATTACAAACTCGTACCAGGCAACAAAGTCGACATTACTGTTGCTGCTAAAGGTGGCGGTTCAGAAAACAAATCTAAACTTGCCATGTTGAACCCATCTGACTCAATCGTGGACTGGGTACTGAAAACTGTTCCAACCATGGGTGCAGGCTGGTGTCCTCCAGGTATGCTCGGTATCGGTATTGGTGGTACTGCTGAAAAAGCCATGATGCTTGCCAAAGAAGCATTGATGGAAGAGATCAACATGGACGAATTACTTCGTCGTGGTCCACAAAGCAAAATGGAAGAGCTCCGTATCGAGATCTTCGAAAAAGTAAATGCTTTAGGTATTGGCGCGCAAGGTCTTGGCGGTTTAACTACTGTTCTTGATATTAAAATTAAAGATTACCCATGTCACGCTGCAGGCAAACCAGTCGGTATGATTCCGAACTGTGCTGCAACTCGTCACGCAC
Source organism: Acinetobacter sp. YH01022 (assembly GCF_013420235.1). Taxonomy (NCBI): domain Bacteria; kingdom Pseudomonadati; phylum Pseudomonadota; class Gammaproteobacteria; order Moraxellales; family Moraxellaceae; genus Acinetobacter; species Acinetobacter sp. YH01022. Next base: position 58,768 of record NZ_VOYP01000021.1, read on the forward strand.
ATTTCCAATTAGATGGTTCAGGTGTTGCTCACATTCAAGCACCTAAACTTGAAGACTACCCGGCTGTAACTTGGGATTCTTCATCTTCTAAACGTGTTGACCTGGACAACATCACACAAGAAGAAATGAACTCTTGGAAACCAGGCGATACTTTATTGCTTAACGGTACAATCTATACTGGTCGTGACGCTGCGCACAAACGTATGGTTGACATGTTGAATAACGGTGAAGAACTTCCTGTAGACCTTAAAGGCAAGTTCATTTATTACGTAGGCCCTGTCGATCCTGTAGGTGATGAAGTGGTTGGTCCTGCTGGTCCGACAACAGCTACACGTATGGACAAATTCACTCGTCAAGTGCTTGAAGCTACTGGCTTGTACGGCATGATTGGTAAAGCGGATCGTGGTCCGGCTGCTGTTGAAGCTATTAAAGACAACAAAGCGACTTACCTGATGGCCGTAGGTGGAGCTGCTTACCTGGTATCTAAAGCTGTTCGTGAAGCTGAAGTTGTCGCTTTTGCCGACTTGGGTATGGAAGCAATCTACAAATTCAAAGTTGAAGATATGCCTGTATCGGTTGCCGTTGATGTCAATGGTACGTCTATTCACGCAACTGCCCCTAAAATCTGGCAAGCAAAAATTGGGAAAATTCCAGTCGTTGACGCTGCTGCAAACTAATTTGCCAAAGCTAAAAAAAGCACCCTAATGGGCACTGCTGTCCCACAAATATCACAAGAAGAACCTCAATTGAGGTTCTTCTTGTTTTCGCCATTTTTTATCAGGCACAAAGAGTGACCTTAAAAGTTTCCTTTCAAATAAATTGACCTGAATAATTCG
>NZ_VOYP01000022.1:0-59323 GCF_013420235.1 Acinetobacter sp. YH01022
GTCATGAGAAAGCCCATATAAATGGGTAATGTACAAGTTGCTGTAGAAGCATGTTTAATTCGTCTGATCACAGATACTTTATAAAGCATTTTAATACTTTTTTGAATCTGTCAATGCGTAAGTCCTATATGATTAACTCAACTAGAAAAAATCTTGTTTAGTAAATCTTCTTTAAGTATCGCAGTTTTAGTCATAATCCTTCGCTTTTTTCAGATCTTAAGCTCAATTCATTATTATTTTCAAAGTTAATATCAGTCATTTAAGATGGCTAAAAATTATTAAAATTCGATAGGTTATATTATGTCTAATACAGTTAACGGTACAGTAAAATGGTTTAACGAAACTAAAGGTTTCGGTTTCATTCAACAAGAATCTGGTCCAGATGTATTTGCTCATTTCAGTGAAATTGCAAATTCTGGCTTTAAAACATTGTTTGAAGGTCAGCATGTATCATTCAGTATTGCGCAAGGTCAAAAAGGCCCGAATGCTGTGAATATTGTTGCTTTATAATAAGTAACATCGATAAAAAAGCACTTTGATAGTGCTTTTTTTGTTTTTAGCGTTCAGACAACGCTGCATAGAAAACTGAAAACTTCACTCTACCTTCTATGCAGTTGAATGGAAATTTAATCGCCCATATCTCCGGCTTCTGTATTGCATCCGAACATCAACTGAGGGATTAATTGCAAGTCACAGAAATTCTTCCAGTACCGAATTTAAAAAACCATGCCCCTGCGTGGTACATGCAAGACGCTGCGGATCAGTAACCATTAACTTACGTGAACGTAATGAAGTTAAAAGCTCATGCAAATTTTCTAAATTCAAACCTGTACGCTCGGCATACAGTTTGGCATCAACACCCTGATTTAACCGTAGCGCATTCATCATAAATTCAAACGGCATGTCTTCATCTTCTATGCGTTTAAACTGCAAATGCTCAGCCGGTACTTTGGCCAGATAATCCTTGGGCAAGCGGGTTTTCTGGAAACGGTACACACCATCGGGTCGAGTCACTTTGCCATGCGCCCCTGCCCCAATCGCCAGATAATCGCCAAACTGCCAGTAATTTAAATTATGCGCAGAGGGTTTTTCCTTACGCCAGGCTGAAACTTCATAGTTCACAAAACCATTGGCCTTTAGGTAGGCTTCACCCTGTTCCTGAATATCTTCCAGCACATCCTCAACGGGTAAAACCGGCTGGGTACGGAAAAATACTGTATTCGGTTCAATGGTCAATTGATACCACGACACATGCGTGGCACCATTTTCCACAGCCAGTTTTAAATCAAGCAACGCCTGTTCTAGCGTTTGTTCTGGCAAGCCATGCATCAAGTCGACATTGATACGTTCAAAGCCTGCTTCACGGGCCAAATGAATGGCATTAATCGCATCATCATTGCTGTGAATACGCCCTAATTTTTTCAGCTGATCGCTATTAAAACTCTGCACACCAATGGAAAGACGGTTGATTCCTGCTGCCAAATAACCTGCAAAGGGGTCATGCTCCACTGTTCCCGGATTGGCTTCCAGAGTAATTTCACAGCCATCTTCAAAAGGAATTAAGCTTTTTAACTGGCTAAATAGCCATTGATAACCCTTTGCAGAAATCAGTGACGGCGTGCCTCCACCAATAAACACGCTATGAATCTGACGCCCCTGGGCAAAGTCGACCTGGGTTTTAAAGTCTTCGACCAAAGCCTGTAAATATTGCTGTTCCAGATCCAAGGACAGTTTTCCATCCGGTACGGCATGCGAGTTAAAGTCACAGTACGGACACTTACGCACACACCACGGCATATGAATGTATAAAGATAAAGGAACCAGTGCAGGATTTAATTCGGCCAAGGAACAAGCTCAAAATATATAAGACAGGAAGATAAATATATTAACATGACTGCATCAGGACACTGATAAAATCTCACAAGGAATATCAGTACACTAGGAAAAACTATTGAAGAATTAAATTGTTAGAATGATGAAAATATCTGCTCAGTTATTGTTATTCATTCCCATGACCCTGGGGATTGGTATCGCGCTTACTTTTCAAACAGCTATCAACAGCCAGTTGAGAGAATATTTAAATTCACCTTTACAAGCCGCCCTTTTATCTTTTCTGGTTGGTACAATACTGCTGGCCATATTGGTGTTTTTTCAGCCGGTAGGAAAACCGGGTTTTGCCACGTTTGTGCAACTGCCATGGTATTTATGGTTGGGTGGATTTCTTGGGGTATATGCCATTAGCCTCAGTATTTATGCTGCGCCCAAACTTGGTTTTCTCACTCTGTCCGGTTTGATTATTTTTGGTCAACTGGTCACTTCAATGATTCTGGATCATTTTGGTTTACTGGGCACAGAAAAAACACCGGTGAACTGGCAACGTCTGTTAGGTGGCGTAGTGATTTTTATTGGTGTGCTTCTCACTTTACAACGCTAACCCCTCATTATTCTAAGCACATGATGAGTAATTTTTGTGTCAAATGTCTCGTCGATTACAACGACCCGTTATGAATTAAAACAGCTCTTTCATTTGATGATTCCGATTCTGGTCACTCAATTTTCCCAGGCCGGTTTGGGACTGATTGATACCATTATGGCCGGACATCTTTCTCCGGTAGATCTTGCCGCGATTGCTGTCGGGGTAGGCTTATGGATTCCGGTCATGCTGCTGTTTAGCGGCATCATGATTGCCACCACTCCTTTGGTTGCAGAAGCCAACGGCGCACGTACGCCGGAAAAAATTGCCAGTATTGCACGGCAATCGCTGTGGATCGCGCTGATTCTGGGCATCATCGCTGCACTGATTTTACAGATCATGCCATTTTTATTGCCTGTTTTAGGCGTACCAGAAGTCTTGCTGCCCAAAGCCAGTTTGTTCCTGCATGCTATTGGTCTAGGTATGCCCGCTGTGACCATGTATGCAGCGCTGCGTGGCTATTCGGAAGCGCTGGGGCATCCACGTCCCGTGACGGCGATTAGCCTGATTGCATTAATGGTTCTGGTTCCGCTTAACTTTATTTTTATGCATGGCTGGGGACCAATTCCGGAGTTAGGTTCAGCCGGTTGTGGTTTTGCCACGGCGATTTTGCAATGGCTGATGTTTATTGCACTCGCAACCTATGTATTAAAAGCTTCGGCCTATAAAAAAACACAGCCCTTTGCCACATTTGAAAAAATCAATCCGGACTGGATCAAGCGTATTTTAAGACTCGGTTTCCCGATTGGCCTGGCCATCTTTTTTGAAGTGAGCCTGTTCAGCACGGCTGCGATTGTGCTCAGCCCCTTGGGCGAAACCTTGGTGGCCGCGCATCAGATTGCCATGTCCGTGACCTCACAATTATTTATGATTCCAATGTCACTGGCCATTGCGCTGACCATTCGTGTGGGCACCTATTATGGGGAAAAAAACTGGCAGGCAATGCATAAAGTGCAATATCTGGGTCTGGCCACCGGCACTGTTTTTGCCTTCGCTACCATGGCACTGATCTGGTTTTTCCGGCCAGAAATTGTGTCAATTTACACCTCAGATTACGAGGTCACTCAGGTCGCGCTATATCTGCTGCTGTTTGCCATGGCCTATCAGCTGATGGATGCCTGGCAAGTCAGTGCGGCAGGTTGCCTGCGAGGCATGCAGGACACCAAAGGTCCGATGTGGATCACCATGATTGCCTATTGGGTCATTGCCTTCCCGGTCGGGATTTATCTAGCGCGTTTTACCCAAATGCAGGCAGCGGGTGTCTGGGTCGGCTTGATTGTCGGTTTAAGTGTGGCCTGTATCTTGTTATTAACCCGTTTATACAAAATCAACCATCGCCTGAAAATGCCTTAAAAAACGCATGGACTCATCCCTTTTCATGGGAAAAGGGATGAGTCCAGTACAGCATAAATATAAAAATAATCTACCATATTTCAGTTATTTAGCCACTCAAAAATGGTCTATTTTTTGATAATCTCACTGTAAAAGTGCAGCTTTTAACAATTTCAAGTAGGCAATATCCTGTTTAACGCCTATGATCATTAAAACCCATCTATGATGATGCTGAGGAATATCGCATGGCAAAAACGGCTAGGACCCCCGGTCGTCGCTTTATGAAACTTGCCAGTATGACGGCGAGTATTGCAACTAAAACCGTATCAAACTCGATTAAAAATTTTAATGCCGATGAAGAACAAAAAAATGCTTCGCGCACTAAACTTTTTCAGGATATCGGACTGCAGATTGCCGATACGCTGGGCGAAATGAAAGGTGCGGTGATGAAAGTGGGGCAAATTGCTTCACAATACAAAGACATCTTCCCACCAGAAGTGGCCCGTGCCATTAGCAAGTTACAGCGTCAGGCTCCAGCCATGCCTTTTGCTGAAATTAAAGCACAAGTTGAAAAAGAACTGGGTAAACCGCTCCTGAAAATCTTTAAAAGTTTTGATGAACAGCCTTTTGCTGCGGCCTCTATTGGGCAGGTACATAAAGCCATCTTGCCGAACGGTCAGCAGGTGGTGGTCAAAGTACAATATCCGGGCGTGGATGAAGCCTGTGAAAGTGACCTGAAACAGGTGCGTCTGGCCTTGCGCTTAATGGGTGTACTGAAAATTGACCGCAAATTGCAAGATCAGCTGTTTAAGGAAATTCAGGACAGTCTGGATAATGAGCTGAACTATGAGATTGAGGCGCAAAACTTAGAAGTCGCACGTACATTTCATCAAACATTAGACAATAAAATTGTTATTCCACAGGTCTATAGCGATTATTCTTCGCGTCATATTTTAACCCTAAGCCTGGAACAGGGCAAAAGCATCGAAACGGCCAGTACCTGGTCTCAAGACACCCGTAATGAACTGGGACGCCGTTTGTTCCGTGCCATTGGTCAGGAGATTTTCTATCTGAAACGTTTCCACTGTGACCCGCATCCAGGCAACTTTGCCTTCCGAGAAGATGGGACGGTGATTATTTACGACTATGGCGGTGTCAAAACCCTTTCTACCGAAATTGTCTCGAATTTCAAGACCCTGATTAATGCCGCCCGTGAAAGCAATATTGCCGAAATGGAACAGAAGCTGGATGACCTGCATTCCATCACCATGCAAGGCAAGTTTCCTGAAGATCTATATCGCCAGTGGCTGGAAGTGTTGATGCGTCCGCTGATCACCCATTACGATTTTGCCGAAAACTCTGCCCATCATGATGGCGTCGAACTGCTGAAACCGTCATTAAAATATTGGGATGTGTTTAAGCCTTCACCGGATACCTTAATGGTTAACCGCACGGTTTCCGGACATTACTGGAATTTAATTCATTTAAAAGTGAATGATAACCTGAATGATTTATTTGAGGAGCTGGTGCCGCCTCGAGTATGATCAAGCTGCACCCACCCGGTTCACCCATAGTGCCCGGGTTTTATTTGACTCGATAATTGTTATGTTATAACATTTCTTTAAATTTAAAATATACGATGGAGAAATGTATGCGTCCAGATATCCACCCCGACTATCAACAAGTGCTGTTCCACGACACCAATGCAGATGTCTATTTTGTGATTGGCAGCACGTTAAAACCGACCCAGACCCGTGAATATGAAGGCCAGACTTATCCTTATGTGACTCTGGATATTTCCAGTGCCTCGCATCCGTTTTATACCGGTGAACAACGTCAAACCAGCAATGAAGGCCGTGTAGCAAGCTTTAATAAACGTTTCGCACGTTTCAAACGCTCACATTAAATTCATACTGTTTTAAGATTTCAAGGTTAATCTTAAGACTTGAAAAGCCCAAGCCATATCCTCCAGCTTGGGCTTCTTTTTTTCTGATATGACAAAAATTTTGAGCTGTTATCGACTCTGCAATAAACTCTGAAACAGGTAAAAACCGAGCGCCAACACAATAATTCCCGTAATCACGCTGGAAATGGCATAGCCTAAAGCCAGTGCAATCTGTCCATGCTTGAGCAGTTGAAAGGTTTCCAGACCAAAACTGGAAAAAGTGGTAAAGCCACCTAAAATACCCACCATCAAAAACAGACGTGCTTCATTTTGCAAAACAGGAAATTTCTGGCTATAGGCAAAGAAAATACCGGCAAGCAGACAGCCAAAGATATTGATCCACCATGTCGTCCACGGAAATCCGCTGCTCGGTTTAAATAAAAATACCCCTACACCATAACGCAAACTTGCGCCGACTGCTCCCCCTAAAGCTACCAGTAGCCAATTCATATCTGTTCCATTTTTATCAAATCAAAGATCAGGACTGTGTAAATTCTTGATTCACTATACTCTACAAATGAACTGAAATAGTAATGAAATACTGCCCTAAAAATTGTTATAGTCGCGATGTTTTTAAACTTTTTTTCTATGAATTGAGGAAATTATGGCTCAGGATTTATTGGCACAGCTTCAGGCAGGTGAAATCAAATTTGCAGACGTGATTGCATATATTGATGCACGTTATCAGCATAGCCCTACAGCGTTTCAAAATGGCCAACAGGCCAATGCTGCAACGGAAAACCAAGGCAGTGCCAAAGTATTTTCTTTTGCCCAACTCAATGGTCTAGATCAGGCACAAACCCTAAGCCTGTTTGCTGAACACTATGCAGCGGTATTAGCGACTCCTGAAGCCACAGACCACCAGAACATTCGCCAGTTTATGCAAAATGGCTGGGATGGCATTCAGTTTGACGGTCAGGCATTAACAGCGAAATAAGTTACTTATATACATCTTAGAATATAAAAAAGCCCGCTTTATTAAAGCGGGCTTTTTTTTACTCTATTGATCACCCGAAATTTTATTACAACAAGCTTCAGATACGCGAATGTGGCAGGGATGCCACATGTTGCCCACCACAACACGGATGTTGTGTGTGGGTAACAAAGGCTTTTGCCTACTTTTGGCCTGTCAAAAGTAGGATTAAAGCCTGCACAAAGTACTTTTGACTTTTAAAGAAAAATAAGGCTGTGCCAACGGTAAGCTTCACACAAATACTAAATTATTAAATTAAGAAACCCGAACCCAGCAACGCCACTCATCCACCGAATTTTGTTCCCACGCACGGCTATGTTTCACGTGAATCCATTCTTCACCCGGTTGCAGTGCAGTAAATATAAACAGTTTTTGTCCACCTACACCCAGCATCGGTTGCTTGCTTTTCACTTGATCTTGCCGATAAATTTCTTCCACTTTTAAGATATTCTGCGGCTCGGCCACTTGCCAGATATAACCTGTAGTCGGATTTTCTGGCACAGTAAGTTCCAGAGTTTGTCCTACTTTCATTTCCAGCAAAGCCGGGCATTGACTGTCTAATGAGTAACTATGGGTTTTTCCATCTAACGTTGGACTCATACTGCTACACCCCACCATGCTGAACCCCAGTATTACAGCAAAACTAAGTACTAAAGATTTCATAAATTTAATCTTTTCATCATCTTGTTATAAAAAACGGTTAGCCTTTCACCCGTTCAATCCATTCAATTGAACTGACACGGAATAACTCACAGGCACCATCTCCAGTATCTGTCGGGACTAAAGATGAAGTCCAAACCAAATCTTTATCTTTAATTTCCACCAGCTCGCCTTTTAGCCGCACTAGATCACCGCGTTTCACATGTTTAATCTGTTTGGCAATTTGAGGGTTGGCAGGAATGATGTGCATATTCGAGACCATTTGCATAGCTTGTTCGGCAGGCACTGGCAGGCGATCAATCTTCCAGTTTAAATAACGGTCATACTGATTGACCGAGATATGTCGTGCAATTTCAGGCTCGGCAAACAACCCCCAGCTCACGGCATAATCAATCGGTGAAAACTTGGCCTGTTCATCACTGGTATAAATTTTCGAACCTAGAATGCGAAAATCGCCTTTAAACGATTGCAGTTTTTTGATTGACTGGTCTTTTGCCAGCGGAGCCAAGCCCTTCGCAATATTATAATCAACAGAGGCGCTCGCACTCATTTGCAACATGCTGGCAGCAAGTAAAGTACTGAATAATATTGGCCTGACCATTTTTATGCCCCTAACGTATTTCTTGATTTCTAACTTAATTTTAAAGTGAGTAAACTTAAAGAAATATATGAACTTGGTAACAATAGAGATATATTCAGTCACTTTTTTGTCTTATTTTCTGAGCTGAAGATTGGTTAAACTAAGATGATATAAAGTAAGAAAAATTAAGTGACAATGATTTATAAATTTTACCAGCAACACATTTTTCCGCATTTGCTCAATCAGGTGATGCAAACGGCCAGCCTGATGGATCTGCGTCGCGAACTGCTACTCCCCATTGCAGGCGAAGTGCTGGAAATTGGCTTTGGTAGCGGGATCAATCTGCCTTTTTATCAAAATGTCGATACCCTCTACGCCCTTGAACCAAATGCCGATATTTATCAACTGGCGATTAAACGTGTGCACGAAAGTGCCATTCATGTGCAGCATGTTCAGGCCAGTGCAGAAAAGCTGCCTTTTGCCGATCATAGTATCGATAATATTGTCAGTACCTGGACACTGTGCAGTATTGAACATCTGGATCAGGCTTTGGCAGAATTACATCGCGTACTCAAGCCTGGCGGAACCTTGCATCTGGTCGAACATGTACTATCTGACCGCCCAACACTGCAACATCTGCAAGACCTGCTGACACCCATTCAAAAACGCCTTGCCGATGGCTGTCATCTGAACCGCAATATTGAACAGGCCTTGCTGGATGCACATTTCAGCTTTAAAGAAAAATATTATCTGGACGCAGCCGGTATTCCTAAAATTGCCCAACGCATGCTGTTTGCACGTGTTCAAAAACAGTAAGTCCTGAATTTAACGGCGTTTTATAAGCATCGCCGTTTTAATCATCAAAATCGATACGGACTGTTTCAAAACGTACCCGCCCTTCCCGTATGGCCTGGGCAATCGCCTGTTGACCTTTGGTCAGGCGTGCACCGCCGCTTTTAATATCAATCAGTACGACTTCGATATCATCGGGACTTCCTTCGCCATCACGCAGGTCAGTATAACCATCAAACACTACATAATCGACCGGATCGCCCAGAAACTTGGCATCACTGGGTAAATACTGAAACTGGGGCATAATCGGTGCCAGCTGCTCTGCCATCTTGCCTTTCAGCACAGCACGGCTGGTATTGACACTGCGTTTTTGCGCATGCGCCAAAGCCTGCTGATGCTCCAGCTCCAGTTCCGCAATGTACTGTTCATACTCTGCTTTAATACGTCCATTTCGAGTATTGCTTAAAATCATGGTGGTGAGCACCACGCCTATACACGCCCCAATCAGCATTGCCATCCAAATGGACATTATTATTCCTTAATTGCAAAAATTACCGCTACTTATACCTTAAGACTTTTGTCCCGAGTCATATTCACTGCATCAAACAATGATATGCTAGGACTGAGCAGAATAAAATCATCAGGGTTATGAAAACTATCTTAATTGCCAATCAAAAAGGTGGATGCGGTAAAACCGTTACTGCAATTAATCTGGCTGCCGCTTTGGCACAAAAGGGGTATAAAGTCGCACTTGCCGATGCCGATAATCAAAAATCAGCTTTGCAATGGTTAAAACAACGACCGCCAGAGGCGGCTCCTATTCAAAGTCTGGACTGGCGTCAGGAAAAATCAATTGGCGATGTACCTAAAAATATCGAATATCTGATTATTGATGCACCAGGAGCCTTATCTGGCGAGCATGCCGAACAATTAATCAGTGAAGCACATGCCATTATTACCCCATTGCAGCCGTCTTTCTTTGATATTGATAGTACGCGCCGTTTCCTGAAACATTTACAGGATATTAAACGCATCCGCAAAGGGAAGGTACAGATTTTACTGTTGGCTAACCGCATGAAAGCAAACACTGCCAGTTCCAAAGATATTCAGGATTTTTTCCAAAAAATTGAACAACAGCCGGTAGCCTGGATTTCCGAGCGTGCTGCCTATGCCCAGCTTGCCATGCAGGGACTGAGTATTTTTGATAAAACACAAAAAAACTATCGGGCTATGCAAGATCAATGGCAACCGCTGTTAAATGCAATTGTTGATGATCCCAGCGCCTGGTTTTAATCGCATTAAATAGACACAGCGCAAACTTTTGCCTAGAAATGTGCAATAAATATTCATCACAACTTACCCAGCTCTCGTTCTCGGGAGCTTTTTTTTCGGTTAAGATGAACTCCGAACTTAGGAAGTAGTCAGTGAATTCAGTGCAACGTTACGCGCCCACATTACAAAAGGTTTTATTATTTGGACTATTTTTTGTCCTGATGTATTTGAGTTTTCATGTGCTCAAATATTTTATTGTACCTGTGGTTTGGGCGGCAATTATTGCCTATGTCACCTGGCCGCTGTATCAGTCGGTATTACGCATGTGTGGACAGCGCCCTACGCTAAGTGCCACAGTGATGATTCTTTCTGTGGTTCTGGTTCTGGGTTTACCGATTATTTTTGCCATTTTCATGTTACAGCATGAAGGGCGAAATCTGTATTACGAATTACAGAAACAGGTATTTTCCGGTCACCTGAATGTTCCTGACTTTATCCGGCAGTTACCTTTTATTGGCAAAGAAATTTCGCGAACGTTAAGAGAGATTAATCAGGACCCGAACAGCATTATCCAGTCCGTCTCGATCTGGATTCAGGGTCATTTAAATTACGGGAAAGCGGTACTGAACGAAGTCAGCAAAAATCTGATCAAGCTCTGCTTTGCCGTGATGTCGTTATTTTTCTTTTACCGTGATGGTCACACCATTTTACATCAGGTCAGCAAAGCCCTGGAAATGGTGATTGGTCCGCGTATCCATCATTATATTGCCACCATTTCCGATACTACCCGTGCCGTGGTCTATGGCGTTGGATTGACTGCCATTGCCCAGTCTATACTGGCTGGCATCAGCTATTTTGTGGCCGATGTACCTAACCCGATGGTACTGACCATTATTACCTTCCTGCTGGCACTGATTCCTTTTGGACCTCCAGTTGCCTATACCTCTGTTTCACTGTGGTTATTTTCTCAAGGACATACCATAGAGGCGATTGGGGTTATGGTATGGGGCGTGTGTATTGTCAGTACCGCAGATAACGTGATCCGTCCTCTGGTGATTTCCGGTGCCACTCAAATTCCCTTCCTGCTGATCATGTTTGGTGTGCTGGGTGGTCTGGCCAGCTTTGGTATGGTGGGATTATTTGTCGGCCCGGTCATTCTGGCGGTATTACTGGCAATCTGGAGGGAATGGCTGCATGAAACCAATGAAACCGAAGGTTTAATGATGCCTAAAGCCACGCTCGCTCATGATATTGATGATGAAACCCATCACCCTGATTAAGCTGGTAGGCAGAAGTTAAGAAACTTATACATTGCACTACTTAAATCACCTGGTCTTGCATCCACGACTTTGTTTCAATGACGCCAATTATAAAAAAGTCAGGATGCTTCAAGTCATGAAAACACTATTTAAACAAGGCGCAATAACAACATTGGGTACCATATTTTTAGCCGGTTGTGCCGGTACCATGCCCATACAAGAACATAAAGCGCAACGTGTCACGGTCAATGCCGTCACTGCTCAAGGTGTAGGTAATAAAATCGGGACTGTAGAATTACGCGATAGCCCGGCAGGTCTGGTCATTAATACCGATTTAAGTGATCTGCCACCCGGCCCTCACGGGTTCCATATTCATGAAAAAGGCTTCTGTGGCCCGGCAGAAAAAGATGGAAAAATGGGCGCAGCGCTTGCAGCAGGCGGTCATTTCAATCCAAACCAGGCACCACATCACGGTACGCCACTCACTGGCCATCTAGGCGATTTACCCCTCATTACAGTGGAGGCTTCAGGCAAATCTCAGCAAAAACTGCTGGCCCCACGTTTAAACCTGGCTGATGTTCAAGGTCTGGCGATTATGGTCCATGCCGGTGGCGACAACTATGCCGACGAACCTAAACCTTTGGGCGGTGGCGGAAACCGAATTGCCTGTGGTGTGATTCAATAATGTATCCCTAAAACCATAAAATCCAAAAGCAGGCAGAGTGTCTGCTTTTTTATGATGACCTGCAAATAACAGAGAGTATGGAGCAACGCTCAGGTCGATAAATTGACAGCACTACAGAAAAAATAGGCTATATTCACCATAATTGAACTTTAGAAAAACCCTGAATTGCCTGCAAGACCGATTTCAACACCTGATTATAAGTGTTTGATAATTTTTTAAAATATACCGAGCTTTTATTCACCCTTACGGCAATATTCGGTACACTCAGGGTTCATTCTCATAGATTTAAACATGACCATGAATATTCAAACTTTACGTGTTGTCGGTCTTTTAGAAGGTATTTCCTTTCTGTTACTTCTTTTCATCGCGATGCCAATGAAATATATGCTGGATAACCCGATCATGGTGAAATATGTCGGTATGGGGCACGGCGTACTGTTTATCCTGTTTTTAATTGTTTTATTTATCGTGTGCGAAAAACAGAAATGGTCGATTCAGATGTTTATTCTGGGTTTAATCGCATCCATTTTACCGTTTGGCACTTTTGTTTTCGATCGTAAGTTGAAGGCTGTTGAGCAGCCGATTGCTGAACCCAAGCTATAGTTTCTGATTAAAAGGCTATTTTCTTTTTCAGGAAATAATAAGGATGCACCCTCATTTCCTACTGGAAGAAAATACTGATTTGAAATCAGTATTTTCCCCTCCTTTCAGGAGATGAGCAGCGCTGCTGCGCAAGGGAGAGGTCTGAATATCAAAATACCCCATGCTCCACCCGTTCTTTTAAAATGTCTTTGAGCATCGCTCGCGGAAAACTAAACCACAGTGCAATTAAAATAAAACACGCCACGCTATAGGCCAAATAATGGTAGTGTTCATACATCATCCGAACCAGTTCAATAATGATAAAGAAGCTGAACATCAGCAGCATCGATACCGCAGCAGCTACGGTGCCTTTAGACACTTCCGATGACATCAGCGCAAAACGGTACAGCACGGAAAAACTGATGCCTTCTCCAAAGCTGATTAAAGTCATGCCCGCAATTAAGCACCAGACCAGATAATCCTGCCAAATCACACCAGCCAGTAAAACCACGGTTCCGAGCAGCATAATCGGCAAGCCCATCAGCACCGATCTGCCCAAAGCCAGTTTGTCGATAATTTTAATCAGCACCACATTTCCGACAATCAATCCACCCAATACCGGAAACTGTGCCAAGCCGTATTGCATGCTGCTAAAACCTAATTCTTCCACCAGCATGACCGGTGACAGTGCAATCCAGAGCATTAACGGCATACTGACCATCGGCAAGGCCAAGGTCATCGTCAGAAAACGTTTGTTTTTATAGACCTGTTTAAAGTCATCCAGAATGTAGCTGAATGGCTGTTTTGGTATGCTGACTTTGTTCTCGGGCATTTTGGCTTTCAGTCCAAACCAGCTTAAAAAGGCTAATGAGGCGATGCCGATAAAGCCCCAATGCCATGACACATGGTCAATCAGGAATGCACCAATCACGGGACCGAGTAAGGGGGCAAGCAGGGAAATATTCGCCATCAGCGCCATGACTTTAATCGCGTCACGTTCTTCAAAGGTTTCCTGAATCGCGGCATAACCGACTGCGGAAATAACCGTGAGACCAATCCCTTGTAAAAAGCGCAGTGCTAAAAAGCTTTCAATATTTTTCGTCAGTAAAATCAGTAAGCAGCACAGTACAAAAAACAGTACCCCTGCGAGCAGAACTTTTTTACGTCCCAGTCGGTCGGACAATGGACCGAGTAACCATGCCACACATGCTCCACCGAGCAGGTAAAACGACATGGAAGATGGTGCCCAAGAACTGCTCACGCCAAAGTCTTTGGTAATGGCGAGCATGGCTGGCTGCACCAAGTCGTTGCCGATATAGACGGAAAATTCAAACAGCACCAATGCCAATGGAAACATCAGCGTGGCACGGTTTAAGGTGGCGGTCTTAACTTTTTGCATTGTTTTTCTACATAGGGTTATAGGCTTGTGGGGCTGCGCACTATTTTTAGGGAGAGAAGCGTCAGCTCAATGCCAAGCATTTAGTGTTTAAATTAAAGTTTGGGAAATGCACTTGCTTATAAGTGACTTAAAACACCGTATTCACCAGGTGTTTAAATAAAAAATTCGTGAGAATAGTTGATCTCAAACAAGTACACCTACTTGGTTAAGTAGGTGTAGTTTAGCAGAGAGTGTTTTTCTTGTCTTTAAGCTGTTTTTTCGGAAATCATTTCGTTAAATTTAATTTCTGGATTTGGTTTAAATTGAAGCCATTTGTTCTTCATCCATTTCTCAACTTTCTCTTTACCTAAAATAGTCAATAAATTATTAAGTAAGGAAAATTTCGTCGTATTATTAAAATAATATACTGTTACACGTACTCTGCTATCTTTAGTATTATTAAAACTAAATATTTCCTCGATATATTCTCTGTCAGAAACATCAAGTGAATGTCCCCAAAAATAAAAATTGATATTATCTTTAGTGAGATAGCTTTGTGCAACTACAATTGCTTGTTTAACTTTTGAATTTTCATCTAAGAATAGATAATCTGTTTCTTTAAATAATTTTTGATGATATTTCGTAAAGCCATAAGCTTTTATTTTTTTTAAAGAATCATGATGTAATTCAGATACTCCTAAAACAATATTTTGTTTTGTTCCAAAACTTCCATGCAAGTAATCAGTATCTATAAATGAATCATAATTTTTTTGGTAAGTATTAGGGCGTGTCCTCATTTGAAGAATTGTTTTTAAATACTTAAAATCCTCCTTTAAGCTCTTTTCATCTCTATATTTTTTCAATGGCACGTACTCTTCTCACCGATGATATTTGGCAGCAAATTCAAGATACTATGCGATTACACGGTTGTTACTGTTCAAAAAACAGTAGAAATATCATGGAAGCCATTTTATGGAAACTACGTACGGGTGCGACATGGCGTGATATTCCTCAAGAATTTTGCCCTTGGCAAACTGCTTACAACCGCTTTAATCGCTGGGCAAGTAAGGGATTATGGGATAAATTTTTTTAGATTACGAGGCATTCTGGATCAGGAATGGGTATTCATTGATGGAAGCTACATACGCGTGCATCAACATGCAAGTGGAGCTCGGCATGGTTTCGAAAGAGCAATTGGACAATCACGCGGTGGACGAACAACAAAAATACATCTTGCAACCGACGCGAATGGATTACCGATTGATTTTAAAATCACTGGGGGTGACGTCCACGACAGTCAAGTTGCAAAACAACTGATTGATATTGTAGGCGAGGCAACTTATCTCATTGCTGACAAGGGGTATGATGCTGAGCACATTAGAATGTGTGCCAAGAACAAGAATATGATTCCCATTATTCCATTGAGATCAAACAGTAAGAGATCGAATAAGGAATTTGATAAATATCTATATAAATTAAGACATTTAGTTGAAAATGCTTTTGCGAGATTAAAACATTTCCGTGCTATTGCAACTCGATTTGATAAACTAGCACGCAATTATAAATCTATGATCCGTATAGCCTGTATATTTATTTGGTGCAAAGCCAAATGAGGACACGCCCTAGTATAATTGAATGAATAAATTTTATCGGGATGAATCCACTCAACATCCCCTAAAGATAATTTACAGATTGGAATTAACTGATTAACTATTAGCTCTAAGTACAAGTTAAATAGTTTTATGAATTCTTCTAATTGATCATGCAAATCCTCTAGAAATGCTGTTGGATTAAATCCATTTTCTATTCTATTACCAAAGCAATATTTTGAATTTAGATTTAAAGAATATGGAATAGACCTAATCTTTCCCCCTATACGTGCACTCCCACCACTTTTATAGCAAAAATTAAAATAGTTTAGAATTCCTAGAGACTTCTTATTAAGGATATCTGATAAATCAAGCTCACTATCTACTTTTTGTTCTATTTCAAATTTTTCTAATCGAACTAAACTTTGAGCTAAAACTATCAAAACTTCTTCAATTTTTTGTTCAAAATCAATCCAAGTTTTTATTTCTTTAACGTGATGTTTAAAATATTGATACCATCCATTATTTTTCAATCGAAATTGAAAATCAAGAATCTGTTCAAAAGAAACTTTTATTTTATTTACTTCATAAATTTCTTTAGTTTTATTTATAAAATCTTTATCTCTACCTTTTTTAAATAAATCCTCAAAACTCATCTGATAATTTTTTTCATCAATAGCCTTCTGCATTTCAAATATTTTCTTTAATAAAGTTGAAAAATCATCTATTGAATTATTAAAAAGATCCTTAACAGGTTTACCTAAGTCTTTATCTTCAATCGCACCCATTACATCCATAAAATGATCATACTTCGTCGGCAAATAATGCGACAAATCAAAACCATTACCCACAATTAAAATATTCATTGTTCTTGTATCCCCAAATGCAAAAAAGCGCATCAATCGATACGCTTTTTATGCAGCATTACAGCTTACTTTTCAACCATAAATCAAAGATTTATTAAGGGCATTTCGCTTTCTGAAAAGACTTGGTATTTTTCCCACGCAAACATTGATACGACTTCTCTGTATCCACCTTCTTCCAGTCCCCATCTACCAGTTTAAAACTATATACCGTACGCATTGAACGAACCGAATCATCCATTAAACCCGTTTCCGTGACTTTTACCTGAGCAGCAGTTGGTGACTCTACACTGTTAAAAAACTGACGAATCTCCACGGTTGCCGAACCCTTACGCAAATCAGGTCGTTCTTTCAAGACTTGTTGCAAAGGCGTATCGGACGAACCAATATTCACTTTAGAGGCCAATTTTTTAGTCGTTGCACAACCCGTCGTGATTAAGCCCAAACAAATTATAGAGGTCGATAATAAACGTAACATTGGGAAATCTCCCCCATAAAAAAAAGACATCGCATCTATGATGCCATGCCTTTTTTTCATACTCGATAACAGTTATGTAGTCATCGGCGCATAGAACTTACAGGTTAAATATTAAAGATCGAACAGTTTACCCGGGTTCATAATGCCGTTTGGATCGAATACCTGTTTCAAGGCTTTCATGTAGCCAATTTCTTCTTCAGAACGGGTGTAGTTGAGGTAAGGTTTTTTAGTCATACCAACACCGTGTTCTGCAGAAATCGAACCGTCATATTTTTTCACAGTATCGAATACATATTTGTTCACCACCTGACATTTGGCAAAGAATTCATCTTTAGACAGGTTCTCTGGTTTTAAGATGTTCAAGTGCAAGTTACCGTCACCAATATGACCGAACCAGCAGATTTCAAAGTCAGGGTAATTATCCGCAACAATCGCATCAATTTCTTTAATAAATGCAGGAACATGCGTAATAAGTACGGAAATGTCATTTTTGTATGGTGTGAACGGCGCGATTGATTCAGAAATATCTTCACGCAAACGCCATAAGCTGTGTACCTGTTCCAGGCTTTGGCTCATGACACCATCTAGCACCCAACCCTGTTCCATGCAATGCTCAAAAATTTCCATCGCCTTGTCCATGATTGGCTCAAACGGCGCTTCAAATTCAAGCAGTACATAGAATGGACATTCCGTTTCAAACGGACGTTGTACATGACCATGATCCAGCACTTTTTGCATCGCAAGTTCACCAAAGAACTCAAATGCAGTTAAATCAATTTTTGCCTGGAATGCGTGAAGTACAGGCATCACGGCTTCAAAGTCAGGTACACCCAGTACCATCACTTGCAGGTCTTGCGGTTGACGCTCCAGCTTGATTTCAGCTTCAGTCACCAGACCAAGCGTACCTTCACCACCAATGAACAAATGTTGTAATGCATAACCGGTCGCGTTCTTGATCATGCCCTTGTTCAGGCGCAGGATGTCGCCCTTACCGGTTACAACGGTCAGACCCAGCACCCAGTTACGGGTCATGCCGTATTTGATCACTTTAATACCACCGGCATTGGTGCCGATGTTACCGCCAATTTGTGATGAACCTGAAGACGCGAAATCCACCGGATAATACATGCCCTGTTCTTCGGCATAGTTTTGTAACTGTTCAGTCACCACACCCGCTTGTACACGCACCATACGGTCTGCCGGGAAGAATTCCAGAATCTGGTTCATCTTGTCCATGCTAACCACAATTTCACCGTTGGCTGCTACTGCACCGGCCGATAAACCGGTACGGCCGCCCGACGGTGTGATGGCAATATTGTGTTCATTGGCAAATTTAACAATCGCCTGCACCTGTTCCGTACTTGATGGAAAAACAATGACTGATGGGTTTGGATCGAAATGCTTGGTGTAGTCTTTGCCCCAGGCATCGAGACTAGCAGCATCAGTTTTAATGCGGTTTTCACCCACAATGGCTGTCAATTGGGTTAATAACTCAGGTGTTAAAGCGACTGGAGCATTCATCGTTTGCAGACCTAGCAAGAAATATACAAGTGGTGGACGGTCTATAGAGCATTCTTTGCAAAGAGATTTACAAAAAAATCATGTCTTAGACTGGGTGTGAGCATAAAATCAACAATATAACTGTGATCGATTTCACTACTCGACATTATAAGACATTTTTTACTGAAACCTGGTGAAAATAAGCATTTTGACAATCTAGGCTTAAAAATTACAGCTTTAGTTAGACCAAAATCTGTAGTTCCTGGCATATGTATGGCAAAAATACCTATAGTCTCCGTCATAAAGGAAATGTATATAGACCCTTCTCGTATGTTATCATATCGCGACTAAATTTGGCCTTTGTAGCGGAGCCGTAATGAGCCAACATCTTTCACTGCCTAAAGATAAAATTCGTTTCTTGTTGTTAGAAGGCGTTCATCAAAACGCAATCGACACTTTAAATGCTGCTGGATACACCAACATCGATTACCGTAAAACTGCGCTTGAGGGTGAAGCGTTGAAAGAAGCGATAAAAGATGCTCACTTCATTGGTATTCGTTCACGTACTCAACTGACTGAAGAAGTATTCGAAGCAGCCAACAAGCTGATCGCTGTTGGCTGTTTTTGTATCGGTACCAACCAGGTAAACCTGGATGCAGCAATGCGTCGCGGTATTCCAGTATTTAACGCACCATATTCAAATACCCGTTCAGTAGCTGAACTGGTACTTGCTGAAGCTATTTTATTGCTTCGTGGCGTACCTGCTAAATCTGCTTCTACTCACCGTGGTGGCTGGAACAAGTCTGCAGTAGGTTCGTATGAAACTCGTGGTAAAACTTTAGGTATTGTCGGTTACGGCTCAATCGGTTCTCAACTTTCAGTGCTTGCTGAAAGCATGGGTATGAATGTCATTTATTATGATGCAGTAACCAAACTTCCTATGGGTAACGCACGCCAGGTCGGTACGATGGGCGAGTTGCTTGCAAATGCTGACGTGGTATCTCTACACGTTCCAGACGTTCCATCTACGCGTAACTTCATGGGCAAAGAACAGTTTGCTCAAATGAAAGAAGGTTCAATCTTCATCAATGCTGCACGTGGTACATGTGTAATCATTGAAGACCTTGCGGATGCCATCAAGTCTGGTCACATTGCAGGTGCTGCAGTTGACGTATTCCCTAAAGAGCCTAAAGCCAACGGTGAAGAATTCGTTTCTCCACTTCGTGGCCTGGACAACGTGATCTTGACACCTCACGTGGGCGGTTCAACCATGGAAGCGCAAGCCAACATCGGTCTTGAAGTTGCAGAGAAATTCGTTGCTTATTCAGATAAAGGCATGACCTTGTCTGCGGTGAACTTCCCTGAAATCGCGTTGCCATTGACTGAAGGTAAACACCGTTTACTGCACATTCACAAAAACATTCCAGGCGTGCTGTCTAAAATCAACAACCTGTTTGCTGAACACGGCATCAACATCTCTGGTCAGTCTTTAATGACTAAAGGTGATGTCGGTTACCTGGTGATGGACGTTGATGCAACTGCGTCTAAAGAAGCACTCGATACGCTTCACGAAGTTGAAGGCACAATCCGCGTTCGCGTATTGTTCTAATTCAGTTTTATTTAAAAAACCACAGCATTCATGCTGTGGTTTTTTATTTTTCCAGATTTTTAAAATCTGGCATTTTGCCTATCTCATTTTGTGCGAACAATCAGATCAGATTAAGGGTCAGCCAATTTTCAAAATTGCCCTGCTACAGACCGTACTGATCATGCTGATTACCCTGATCAGCAAGCCACGAACCAAACTGCAAACCCATTAAAAAATGGATCATTTAAATTCAAATCGATAAAACCATCCTGCATCTACCGATTATTTTAAATTCAAAGTTCTGAATTTAAAATTTTCCACAGTAAAAACTCAAAAAATCAGCATGAACCGCTATACTGTGCACACCCATAACATGGTTAATTAACTTGACCATCCAACTGCGTGTCTCATGCCAAATTCTCAACTTCTTGCCGTAGTGTTCATGGTTCTGTCCATGATCTCCTATCAAATTAGTGCATCTTTCGCCAAACAGCTGTTCATGGTGCTCGATCCCCTGACCGTGACGATTTTGCGCTTGTGTTTTGCCGCGGTGATTGTTTGCATCATGTTTCGTTCATGGCACATCTTAAAGCGGCTGTCCTTTTTAAAATGGCGTGACCTACTCTGCTATAGTGCAGCACTTGGGTTCATGAATATCCTGTTCTACATGTCCTTGGGCAAACTGCCTCAAGGCATTGCGGTGGGTCTGGAATTCATCGGCCCTTTAGGACTGGCTTTGCTGTCGATTAAGCAGCGTAGTGATTATCTGTGGGTCGGACTGGCCATTTTAGGCATTGCCCTGATGGTGCCTTGGGGACAGACACAGAGTGCGAATTTTTCGATTTTCGCTGCAGCTTGTGCACTCGGTGCCGGGCTATGCTGGGCATTTTATATTTATTTTGGTCAAAAGGTGGTGCAGCAGAATATTGGTATGCATGCCTTAACTATTGCCATCAGTTTGTCTGCTCTCAGCCTGTTACCGATTGGCTTATACAACAATGCTGCTGCATTGGTGGAAACCCAGTACTGGGGCAAAGCCCTGGCAATCGCAATACTGGCCACCGCTATTCCTTATGCGCTTGATCTGCAAGCGTTAAAGCATTTAAGCAAACTGAGTTATGGCACCTTATCCAGCCTTTCTCCTGCTCTAGCTGCACTCACGGGACTGCTTTTGCTTGGAGAAAAAATAGGATGGCTACAGTGGATTGCCTTGCTGTGTGTCATGCTGGCATCAGTTGGCGTGACATTTAGAGCCAGTAAAACACCAAATCCTCAAAGCTCATAATCAAAAAACCTGGTAAAAAAGACGGCTAAACGCCGTCTTTCTGTTTATATCGCTTTAAGTCAGACTGTCTTTATCTGCCTTTTTATACTTTTTATATTCAGCCAAATATTTCTTGGCTAGGCTTATCTTTTGCTGGTCTTCCAGAATTTTACCCGCCTGCTGGAAAAAACCATGCTCTTCCTCTTTTAAATGATGATGCACTTTTTCAGAAAGTTTCTTGGCTATCGCCAACCAACCATGATTGCTAAAATCCGTTTCGGTCAATTGCTCAAGTAATTCATCAATTTCATGGTGTTCCGCCAAGGCATGACGGGTAATACTCAGGCCAGAATCGGTCATCATTAAAGGAATATATAAATAACGATCCTCCGCAACTGCATGAGCAAACAGTTCATTTTTAAGCAGTTCAAACAGCTCACGACGTTCTTCACTATTCCCCGAAGTCTGGATTAATTTTTCAGAAAGTTCTCTCTGGATTTCATGGCTTGCACGTAAAGCTTCGAAAATATTCATCTACACCACCCTTTTATTTGCTACAGCCGCTACACACTCAAAAGACTGCTTATCATTATTTTGAAGACATTCTGCTCATGATCTTAAAAGCGAATGACGCACATGTGGGTGACGAGATGAAGCAATTTGTATAAAAAATTTTAATATCGGGAATAATTTACGGAAAAAAGGTCTGATATCCCAAACGAACGATCAGGATGCTGACTAAAATTAAAAACAGAATACGGATAAAACCGCTGCCGTATTTCAAGGCAGCTCGCACACCGACTATTGAACCGACTACATTGGCGGCAGCCATCATCAGCCCCAAGCCAAACAGGACATGACCCGTAGGGGCGAAAAAGCTCAGTGCAGCAAGGTTGGTGGTTAAATTGGCCACCTTGGACAAGGCGGAAGCATGCAAAAAGTCCGCTTGAAGGTAACGGATAAAAAAGAAGATAAAGAAACTGCCGGTGCCCGGACCAAAAATGCCGTCATAAAAACCGATCGCGAGGCTACCAACAGCGGCCAGCAGCAGGATTTTCGGTGTCAGTTCCTGCCGTACATGCACTTGCCCAAACTGCTTTTTCATAAAGGTATAAATGGCAATCACAATCAGCATCACCAGTACAAAAGGACGCAGCACCTCTTTGGGAATCATGCTGACACAGGCAGCCCCGGCAAAAGAGCTGACAAATGCACAGCTGGCAATTACCGCCAGCAGCTTCCAGCGCAATTTGACTTGACGCACAAATGAATAGGCTGCCGATGCGGTACCGCAGATGGATGACAGTTTGTTGGTCCCAAATACCGTCGCAGGACTGAGCTGTGGCATCGCATTCATAATGGCCGGAATTTGAATCAATCCGCCACCTCCTACTGCTGCATCAATCGCACCGGCAAAAAATGCAAAAAACAGAAGGCTTAAGATAATTTCAATTTCCATACATTTATTTCAACAATTATTCGAGATTTAATACGCGTTTCGGAACCAGACGCTTACGGTCGGTAATTTCAGCCAGACCTAAACATTTTTCGCCATCAAACACCAGCACCTGCGCTTCCGCGGCATGTTCAATATTGCTTTCCATGCCACGGCTAAAATATTCTGCACGTCCTTCAGGCGCCTGAACTTTAGGAAAATGATCAACCGGTGCATAGGCAGGCAGCAACAAAGCCTCTCGCTGCTGTTCAGTCAGACTCTCCAGATATTCGATCGTATATTCAGGAATCAGGTCAAAATGACCGGTTTTAATCCGGTGCAGATAAGTCAGATGACCATATGTACCCAAGGCTTGGGCAATATCTTCGCCCAATACACGAATGTAGGTGCCTTTAGAACAGGTCACATCCAGGCTAATACTATTTTCAGTAAAAGAAAGTAATTCGATGGCATAAATATGAATCGGACGGGCTTCCCGTTCAATTTCTATCCCTTTACGCGCCAATTCATACAGCGGACGACCTTCTTTTTTCAGTGCCGAATACATGGGTGGCACTTGCTGAATATCGCCAACAAATTTTTCCAGAACCTGCTTTATTTTGTCTTCCGTCAATGCAGGCACAGCCTGTTCCAGCAGCACCTCACCTTCGACATCACCGGTGGTGGTGCTGTGCCCCAAATGAATCGTGGTCTGGTAACGCTTGGTCGAATCGAGTAAATAATGGGAAAATTTGGTTGCCTCACCCAAACAGATGGGCAGTAAACCTGAGGCCAGTGGATCTAGCGCTCCGGTATGTCCGGCCTTTTGTGCCCGATAGAGCCAGCGTACTTTTTGCAAGGCCGCATTTGAACTGATACCCAAAGGCTTATTCAGTAAAAATACGCCGCTAATATGACGGCGTTGAATTTTAGGTGACGTTTTTTTCATAGTGAAAATCAAACAAGTTCAAACGGCTGCTATGTTAACAACCGCTTGTCATTTTTTACAACTTTTCTACGTTTTATTCACTTTCTTTATGGCAAATTGAATTCAATTTTAGAACCTTAAAAAACACAATAAAGAAGGTTGCATAGGACATGCATAAACATCATAAATTATGGATTATTTTGCTTGTTATTATAGTGTGCTTGGCTGTGCTGTTATTTTGGCTCGCACCTTCCCAATCCACAGCAGAACAAACGGAAACCGCTCAAAGGGCTGAGGTGCAGAATCATCTCTTAACATCGTCTATACCAGCCCCTACCGATCAGAGTCGAGCTTTCGTCAGTCCTAGCCAGCAAGACACTGAAGTGAACTGTCAGTTACGCCTGGACAATGCCAACCGTTTAATCGTAAATGAGCAGACCCGCAACTGTTTTGAATATTTTATTACCCAGTATGGCGAAAAAGATCTTAAACAGATCCAACATGATTTTAAAACTTATATACAGCAAAACTATAAGGAGCCGGCTCTAGGGCAAATTATTGATTTGTGGAATCGCTATATCAATTACCGGGAAAAACTGGGCGATTTGCAGCCCTCAAATATCGACAAGGAAGATCCTCAATATTATCAAAGTATTTTTGCCAATATGAAAAATCTGCGTAAACAGTTGTTCTCTGATTACGAAATTGAAGGCCTATTTGGCATTGAAGATACCTATCATGAATACACTCTCAATCGCATGACCGTTCTGGCAGACAAGAGCTTGACCGAAGCACAAAAAGCACAAAAACTAAAAGATCTTTTTAACCAGTTACCTGAAGACTGGAAAGCAAACCTCGAACAGCTCAATAAACTGGAAGACCTGCGTAAACTTACGGCAGACATTAAGGCGCGTGGCGGCTCAGCGCAAGATATTCATCAGATGCGCATGAATCTGGTTGGTCCTGAAGCCACTCAACGTTTAGAAGCATTAGATGAGCAACGCAATGACTGGAAAGTTAAGGTCAATCAGTATCTGGATGAACGGGACAGCATCATGAAAAGCGGCATGAGTGACGAAGCCAAGCAGCAAGCCGTGCAAAAATTACGTACCCAGCATTTTAATAAACCACAACAACAACTTCGAGTCGGGACTTTTGAAACCATCCATGATCAGGGAGGAAAATTACCGTATGGCGATTAATCGCAATGTAGGCCAATAAGAAGATGAGATTAATCAACTTATGGCTATACTGATATGAATAAAAACAAAAATATTTAAGGAAAAAGTTGATGAAAACTTTAAAAAGTAAAAAAACGACCCTGCTTGCTGTCATGATGACCCTGACACTGGGGCTGGCAGCTGAAACACAGGCAGCAAAAGGAATTTTGCAAATTCAAGAAACGGTCAAATCTGACTATGCAAAGACCCGGTATCCGATTGTCATGACCCATGGCTGGTTAGGCTGGTCACGCATTGGCGATGACAGTTTCAATATTGATTACTGGTACCAGATTTTGCCTGATATGGCACGCAATGGTTCAACTGTTTTTGCCGCACAGCTCTCCCCGGCCAATACCACTGAGTTCCGTGGTGAACAACTGATTGCTCAAGTCGAAGAAGTGCTCGCGATTACGGGAAAGGATAAAGTGAACCTGATTGGCCACAGTCATGGCGGCCCAACCGTACAATATGTCGCAGCGGTAGAACCACGATATGTGGCATCAGTCACCGGCGTGGGCGGAACCTATCGCGGCTCTAAGGTCGCCGATGATATTCAAAGCAATACGATTAGCCGCACGGCATTCAATATTATGGGCCAATACATTATTGGACCACTACTGACCTGGGCTCAAGCCAATCCGGACATTCCCGTGAACTTTGATGCTTCAATGAAGTCTCTGACTGAAGTGGAATCTGCAAACTTTAATAAACGTTTCCCCACTGCTGCTTTGGCTTCAGACTGTAACCAGAGCGGTGCAAAAGTCGATAAAAATATTTACTACTATTCTTGGGGCGGTACAGCTCAAACCACCAATCTTCTGGACATTGATAGCATTCTGATGCAACTCGGTCCACTGTCTTATGGCAACAAAGACAATGATGGCATGGTGGCCCGTTGCAGTTCGCATATTGGTCAGGTCATTCGTGACAATTACAATCTGAACCATACCGATCTGGCGAATATGATGTTTGGCCTGAAAGGACTGTTTGCTCCTGATCCGGTTGCCCTGTTCAGACAACATGCCAACCGTCTCAAACTGCAAGGTTTATAATAGCTAGACGCATCAGAAATCATACTCTTATATATTTTCTTTATCGTTCAGGACCTCACTTAACGATTGGGTCAGAGCTGCAACTTTTAAATCATGCGCTGAGTCTGGTATTTAGCACCCCGGATTTAGCATATGCAGGGATACATAAAACAAAAAAAATGAGGATTTTTTATGAAATACGGACTAATACTCGCTGGTTTACTCACTGGCACACTATTGGGTACTGTTCAGGCATCCAATACCTCACAAGTGACAGCTAAAGCGGTCTCAACTTATGCAAAAACCAAATATCCGATTGTTTTTAGTCACGGTATGGCAGGTTTCATTACCGTAGGTACAGACCAGTTTGGTCTTGATTACTGGTATCAGATTTTGCCCGACTTGGCACGAAATGGCGCCAATGTCTGGGCCACTCGTGTATCGCCATTTAACTCGTCTGAAATTCGTGGCGAACAACTGGTACAACAAGTCGAAGAGATTCTGGCATTAACCGGGGCAGAGAAAGTCAATCTGATTGGCCATTCGCATGGCGGTCCAACTATTCGCTATGTGGGCGGCGCAATGCCAGACAAAGTCGCCTCCATGACAGGTGTAGGTGCTCCAAATACAGGCTCGCCTGTGGCAGACCTAATTTTATCTGCTGAAGGTACAGCTATAGAAGGTCCACTGGTGGGTATCATCAATTTTGTTTCCAAAGCAATTACCTGGGCACAAGGGCTTGACCCGAAGAGTTTTCCGCATGATTCACTTGCAGGAGGAACAAGTTTAACCCGTGCAGGCGCTGCACAGTTTAATGCCAAGTTCCCTATCGGTCTACACACCACACCCTGTGGGGAAGGTAAACTTCTTGACAACGGCATATACAACTACTCCTTTACAGGTACCAGCACTGTGATCAATGTACTTGATCCGGATTCAGCCTTAGAAGTAACCAGCTGGCTAATTGATGGCGGTAAAGAAAATGATGGCCTGGTGTCACGTTGCAGTGCCAAGTTTGGTAAAACCATCCGCGATAACTATAATTGGAACCATTTAGATGAAGTCAATCAAGTATTTGGTCTGAAATCTTTATTTGCACCGGATCCGGTAGATGTTTACCGTCAGCATGCCAACCGTTTAAAACAGCAAGGCTTATAACCACTCAAATTTCAGACATAAAAAAATGCGCCAACAGGCGCATTTTTTTACTCGTATAAAACTTAAAATTAAGCTTTAGTTTTACGAGCTGGTAATTTTTCACGAATACGTGCAGCTTTACCAGACAATTCACGTAGGTAGTAAAGTTTAGCACGACGAACGTCACCACGACGTTTCACTTCGATACCAGCAACGATTGGTGAGTGAGTTTGGAATACACGCTCAACACCAACACCGCTAGAAATTTTACGTACTGTGAACGCAGAGTTCAAGCCACGGTTTTTCTTAGCGATTACAACGCCTTCGAACGCTTGTAGACGTTCACGGTCGCCTTCTTTTACTTTTACTTGAACAACTACTGTGTCACCTGGTGCAAAAGCTGGGATGTCTTGTTTAAGCTGAGCATTTTCAACAGCTTGTACTAAAGGATGCTTACCACTCATGGGGTATCTCCAATAATGTGGGTCAGAAGAGGTCTGATATCCACTGGGACTAGAGGCTAAAGCGCATAGGCCCGATTGACTTTCCCTTCATGCTTGACCGCTTCAATGCATAAAGAGCCTATTAAATACTTCAAGCGACATGCTTGTCGTATGTTTGCGTAAACTGAGCTTATTTACTCTGTTCTTGCGAATCTTTGAGCCATTTTTTTTGCTGCTTGGTCAACTCTACCTTTTCAACCAGCTCAGGCCGGCGTTCCAAGGTGCGTTGATAGCGCTGCAAAAACCGCCATTTTTCAATATTTGCATGATGCCCGGATTTAAGTACTTCAGGCACATCCAAACCTTCAAAATGGTCTGGCTTAGTATATTGTGGGCAATCTAAAAGACCATCCACAAATGAGTCTTGCACGTGAGATTGTTCATCTGACATGGCACCCGGAAGTCTACGGATAATACTGTCCAATAAAACCATCGCAGGCAGTTCACCGCCCGACAAGACGTAATCTCCAATTGACCATTCCTGATCAACATAATGCTGGATCAAACGTTCATCAACGCCTTCATAACGTCCACACAACACAATCAATCCGTCATATTCGACAAACTGCTGTACTGCAGGTTCGTTTAAGGTTTTTCCTTGTGGCGACATATACACCACGGGAACCTGAACACATCCTGCTTGCCTTGCAAGCTCTTTGGCATGGTGAATTGCTTTTGACAGGGGTTCTGCCATCATCACCATACCTGGGCCACCACCAAATGGACGTTCATCCACTCTTTTGTAGTTGCCCTCAGCATAATCGCGAGGATTAATACAAGTGACTTGTACTATTTCACGTTTTGCCGCACGCCCGCTGATACCGTAGGCTGTAATCGCTTCAAACATTTCAGGAAAAAGCGTAATGACTGCAAAAAACATCGCAGACTCCTCTATTTTCCTGCTGCGTTTATCCTTAAAGGATTAATAATCTACGCCCCAATTCACGTAGATACGACCAGCTTCAAGATCAACTCGCTGTACCACATCTTTATGCCACGGAATCATACGCTCTTCAGCATCAACGCTATCTGGTGTTGCGTGAACCACCATCACATCATTGGCACCTGTCTCAAACATTTCATGGATTTTACCGAGATTGACTTCCTGTTCAGCATCATCCAAACCTAACACCGTTAAGCCTTTCAAATCTGTCCAGTAATACTCATCCATACCTGCTTGTGGAAGCTGAGATTTTGAAATCCAGATATTTGCGCCAACCAAGTTGTCTGCTGCGGTGCGATCACTCACACCTTTTAGCGACACAACCAGGCCTTTGCCATGTGGTTTCCAACGTTTTACATCGACTGTTTGCCAACCTGCTTTGGTCTCAATGTACCAAGGCAGATAGTCAAAGATATTGCTCATGGGTTCTGTATTGGAATAGACCCAGAGCCACCCATTTAATCCATATGCTGAACGTAACTGTCCAATCTGAATACGATCTTCGGGAACATTCTGTGTTGGTGTCATGGGCAACTACCTAATTTATAAAAAATTATGCAGCAACTGCAGCTTTCTTAGCTAAAGAAGCAACACGTTCAGAAGGTTGAGCACCTTGTGCTACCCAGTGAGCAAAACGGTCAGCATCTAAACGAAGTTTTTCTGCTTTACCTTGAGCTGTAGGGTTGAAGAAACCGATACGTTCGATGAAACGACCGTCACGTGCATTACGGCTATCAGTCACAATGATTTGATAGAACGGACGTTTTTTAGCACCACCGCGTGCAAGACGAATAACAACCATGATAGAACCTTATAGTTTTTACGGATTATCCCTGCACCGACCACCGATACATTTCAAACCCCTTTCATAGAGGGCGGTATTTTACGCGAAGTTTGCTCTGAATGAAAGATCTAAACGCATTTATCCGCAGGTTTGAATTTATTTATTTGCCGTCCCAGTTAGAGTTTGGCGATAATGCACAACTGGTTGCTCCTTTCTCCCAAAATCTTTCAGATTTATTATTCAAACACATCCACCCATCACCCGCCTGCAAGGTTCCTGTGATTGGCTTTGCAATTAAAGTCCAACTTGTTGCATTCGTCAAAGCCGCGTCAAAACTTAAACTATACAAAGCAGTACCTTGTTTAGGAGTAACCGTTGATCCATATATTTTAGAAATTGTTGCCCCCGAAAAAGAACCATTCATCCCTTTATAAGCATTCATTCTTTCTGCAATGGATGTCATCTCTGACTGGGCTTCTGCTCGGTTTACCTTGATTTTATATTGTTGATAAGAGGGATAAGCGATAGCTGCCAATATTGCAATAATTGCAACAACAATCATCAATTCTATAAGCGTAAACCCTTGCTTTACCATGATTCTGCTCCATCTTCCTTAGTACCGCATGAGGTATAACTTACTTTCGTGTAATCTTTTTTATTCATACACTTAGTACCCAAGCTATTTAATAAAAGAGCGTAGTTCTTTTGATCCAAACTCTCTGCTTTTATTGCCCAGCTACTTCCTATTGCAAACATGTCAGCCTGTGTTGATTTATTAAAATCTATCTTTTTATTTAATAAATCCGTTTTAATTTCAGGATCCTTGATGATAGTAATGTCTACATTCCCTTCTTTATCTTTGCCAAACTCGCTAACTATATAAAAACCAATAATACTTAATTTATAGCTGGGATTAGTCGAATGAATAGGGAGTGATATTTGCTGTTTTACCGTATCAAAGTTTGAACTCAAAACACCATCTTTATCTCTGTATAAATAACTTGCTTCAAAACCTTTATAACTAAAGTTTTTAGCTTTATGCCGCTCCAATTGCTCAGCAAGCTTTTGCATTTCCTGTTGTGCTTGAGCTAAATTTCCCTTACGAATATAAAGCTGGTATGAAGGTAGTGCAATTGCCGCAAGCACTGCGACAATCACAACAACAATCATTAATTCTATTAAAGTAAAACCTTTAGTATTCTTCGATGACAACAACGAATCATTTTTCATTTTATTGCCCCTTCGTTGAATAACGTTCATACCAACGATGTGGAATAAATCTCAAAGCGCCACCTGCAGGTATAAATCGATTACCAGCTGTTGGACAATCTACACCTTCACACTTAATATTCTCTGCTCTAGTTGGATCAGGGATAATAATACCTTTATTACCCTTGTTGCTTGACATCGGACCTACATTTAGACTTACAATCCCTGAACCTAAATTATATTTAAAATTCGCTTTTTCTTGGCACACACCAGTAGGCAGACATAATCTTTGGGTAAAACTTTGTCCTTTTACACCCGCTCCACAAGTTTCAGTAGAACCGGCTTCTGATGAATCATAAAGTGTTACATATAGATTTCCTTCCATCGCAACTAAAGGTGTAATCCCTTTTACAACACCAGCAACCTCAGCACCGTCATCGAAATTTTTATTCAACTGATAATACCAACCACCCCAACCATTGGTTGGGCTAATTTTTGCACCCAGCATAGTCTCTGCCATCTTATCATTTACAATCGTACTTAACGGCATAAGTTTTTTAAGGTCAACCGTTACAGAATCAGTTGAAAGCGTTTTATCCTTATTTTTACTTTCAGACGAAGTATTATCTGGATAATACTCACCAGTAGGCAGAATATCATATTGATAAATACCATATACAGCATCCATAGTTAAACCAGTTGCATCTTTTTGCGGGGATTCACTTGTACCCAGTAATGGCGAACTTTTATTCCCTGAAATAAAGGTAGCCATTACAATATTACCACCCTCTGTTTTACTCGTGCTGTGGTGCGCTGTAAACACAGGTTGTAAATAAAATCTAGGACTTTTCCCGTTGCTATTATTTAAGTTTAAAATGCGGGTAATTTGAGGCTCAAATGTATATCCATGATCGGTAGGTTTATTAAGATCTACACGGAAAGCTTGACCTGCAAGATCACCAAAATATAGATGATCAACAATACCATCATTATTACGATCAACTGTTTTAATTTCACTTACAACACTATATTGCAAGTTATCATCTTGAGTATATTTATCTGGTTGGCTGTATTTTATGTCATCCGTGTCAACTGCTGTAGCTTTCGTCTTACTCGAATACCAAAGTAGATCACCATTGTCGGCATCAAACATATAAACGCCAGCGCCAATTTCATTTTTTTGTTGGTAATCATATTTTTCGTAACCCTCATACCCTGTACGCACACCATTTACATCACGTAGTCCATCACCATTTGCACCACCTGCATCATAGCCACCACCTACAAACATCACTAATTTACGTTGGCCATTCCAATTTACATAATCAAGTTTTGGTTTTGACCAGCTTTGCCCCATTTTTTCAACAGCAGGATAATGCTTTACAACTAGCTCTTTTTCGCCATTTGTTTTTACGCTCTGACGTTTTACCGTGCCAGTATTAGGATCAATATGAAATTTAATTTTGGGTACAAATGAGTTGGAGCCACTCAAACCTGTTAAATCCAGCGAATAGTAACTTCTGCCCCCCATACGCAGACCACCATAAACCCATTGCTTACCCTTTAGGTTTTCTTTTTCGCCTTCATCACCACCGACAACATTTCGAGCCACACCGTCGACGGTTAAAGTACCATCGTCCTTACTTACGTAAACAGTATGAGCAGTCCATTCGCCATCTACTCCATAATACAGCCCATCTTTGCCATTATCCCACGCACCTGCACCATATTTAAATAATTCATATTGCTTTTCTGCCATTTCTTTAGGTAAAAAGCTAAATTTTTCCACACCTGACTCTGCATCAACTACATGTAATAAGCCTTGTGTCGTACCAAAGAGTACGTAATCTTTACGGCCTTCTGTATCAATTATAACCTTCTTATCGGCATTTAGTTTCGCTACAGCTTCACCTTCTTGAGTGAGTAAAACAGGTAAAGAATGCAGTAGACTTCCCATCTGACGCATTTCAGCAGGTACAGAAGATAAATCTTGATTGGCATCAGAAATATTATATCCCAGTAGCCCCATGAGACCTTTAATACGATTGGCATCATCAGTCTTGGTTTTTGCATCAGTTGTATATTGATGTGTAATTCGTACTAATCCTAAATTCTGCTTAATTTGATTACCTGCACTTTCTGTACTATCAAATTCATAATCTGTGAGTAAATTACGCCCTGTAATAGTGGAATCCGTTGCAATTGATGTACCTAACGGCAGTTTTGCTAATGCTCCATATTTTGCAAAAATTGAAAGTCCTTCGGGAGCTGGAGGCATGCCTTTTGCCCAAATATCTCTAACATCTTGCAGCCGACTTTTTTGATTAACTTCTACGACAACTTTCTTCTCGCCGTCTTCATCTGCAAATACACCATTATTAACGACATAGAATTTTTTTAAGTTACCAAACCATAATTGTTGTTTCGCCTCATCTGCAACCTTAGGTTCAAACTGTGGAAAATAAGAGTAAGGTTGAATAACTTCAGGATTTAAAGCATCCAATGGAATTGTAGATGAACCAGTACTAATACTCGGTATCGTTCCAGAAACACCTGTAATAAATTTATTTAAACTTTCAACAACTTCTGCAGATTCATTAGCTGGTATATATCCACCTTTACCGAAGAGTCCGCCTTCATTTTCATGTAAGCCCCACATTTCAACATTTGCTTTATCATTTCCTGTAATACTACTACCAAAACCAACTACTGCAGTTACCACTGGCCTAGAAAGATTTGAAATTCCGGAAGCAGTTCGCACTAATTCAAGATCATTTAAAGACTTCGCAAAAGAACCGATTGCCTTCCAGTCTGACTTATAATCATTATTATCATTAGAACCATTATTTTCTATCCCACTGGTAAAGACATAAGGAGATGTTAATTTTAGCGTTTTTTGCATCAGTACATCTGTATATGTGCCTTTGGGAGATTGTGGCTGACCATCTGTTAAGAAATATATCCCTTGCCCACTACATGTTGCAGTAGCAGCACTTAACGGTGTTTTATATTTTTTGGTTGAACCAGATCCTGAAACAATATCGGACGAAGATGTGAGATCAATACCACTGTACTCGCCACCACCAGTGGTTGTGCCCAATAAATAAGCTGCTGCTTCAGCATAAGCAGCAGAAGTTGGTGTTCCCCCAATCCCTCGAAAACTCGCACCATTAATCATCTCAAGCACTTTCTGCTTTTGAGCAGCATCCCATTTCGCGGCTGGAAGGCGAATGTATCCACGCTTATTATTTTCTACAATATAAGTTTGTCCGAAATAATTTCCTTCCTCATAATAAGGGAAAGTACCAATCCCTATATTTACGTTTTCTTTAATACCGTTGGGTGCTGTAATTGGGTCATAAGTTGGAGTAGTTGCAAGGGTGTATAATGCTTCTTTTAGGCGACTAATACGATCTAGTTTTTCTGTACCAGCTCTAAAATAATAATTATGCCACTGATCACTTACCACATAATATGCGCTTAGATCAGGAGATCCAGCATTACTTTTATTACAGTCATTATAATTATTAGACCCTGTAGCAGCATTATTATGGCACTTATAAAGCTTCCCCCCTTGCCATCTTTCTTTCTTATAGTAATATTTAATATCACTCAAACATTTATTGACTTTAAACCCACGTGGATCATCAATATCAGTTGCACTATATGTATATGAATCTAGATCACATGCTCCTGTTGACTGCTTAATGTCCATACTACCAGAAGTATCAAGCATCAGAATAACCGAAGCACTGCTCGCAGTCGTAGCAGGTTTCGTATAAATCTCAATATCACTTGCATACGTATTAGTACTTTGCGCAATCAATAATGTAATCGATGCCGCTAATACAGAAACTTTGATTTTTTGTATCACTTTAGCTTCACCCTGTAGAGGATGGTTTTGAACAATTAATTTTTTCATCTTTTCATCTCCTACGAGCTAGCTTTCAGCGAGCGCAGACTATATTCCATTTCTTGAGTGCTATATGGGACATTTAATTGGGATAGACAGTCGGTAACTGTTTCATTTTTAACAAGAGGATCTACAAAGCTCGTGTAATTTGATAAACATCCGCTCACCTGTTTAAGACTTGCATTTCCTAAATTTGGCAATATGGATGTCGATGTAATCGCTACTTTTTGAATACCTGTACTTTTTGAACTTTCCTTATCGTCACCTTCCATCATGTGTTCCCAATCACGAGAGGCATCTGCTGCACGAATAGAAACCTGTGTCATCACAGCTTGGCGACCACTAATAAAATCACCACGTTCAACCTTACAAAAACCATTAACACCCAACTCAGTATTCATAATTGAATTACCTACCCAATAAACTGAGCTCGCAATACGACTACCCGAAAAATTATCAGTCACAGCCCCACGAATACAGAAGACCAACTCTTTACCTTTGTTTTCAGGTCTCAGTACATAAGCCAACATGCCATCACCAATCCGCATTTGAGCAAATTTCAAATCATCACTCGTTTTATTTTCGATGGTATAAAACACTGAGTCACTGTTTTGCATAAGCAAAGATTGAGCTTGCGCGTTAGTAGAAATATTGAGTGAAGTAATACTTGAGCGAATAGCCCACGTTCCCGCAATGGCGATAATAACCAGCATGATCAGTACAACAATAAGAACTGCACCAGACTGATTTTTTAAATTATTAATACTTTTCATGGCGCAACTCCTATTCCTGCTTCTCTATGCCAAAACCATTTCTTAGAGCAATAGTCTGAGTCACAATGCTGCGCATATATTGGTCATTTTTAGTATTAGGTTTCAATTTAGAATTTACATTTAATATTTCATACAATTTATCTTCATTAAATAAATCATTACTACCTGTAGAATTCGTTGAACGTACTAACATCCCCACTTTTAACATTACAATTTGCGGCTTCGTTGTTAATGCCATATAGTCATTTATTGAGATATAACCAAAACAGCTCATCAAGGCATCTGCGGTTTCTGTATCAACGCATTTATCCTTAGCAACGCCTAACATAACCCCAAAATAATCCACTCGAGGAATGATAACTTCGCCATTTCCACTTAAATCGATTTTTGCTGGCTCATCACCTGTATAAGTAAATGCTTTACATGCCAAAGAAAAAGGTTCATTAGGTTCATTTTTAGCAGTGTCTTTACGAATAAAATACTTTTGAACCACAAAGGTATTTATTGGGATTTTTGCACCCTCGCAATCAAACTGATCTTCCATCATATTTTTATATTGAATGACTAATTGATCACTTTTCACACCCGATAAATTAGATGTATTTTCTATATTACCAAGCGACAAAGCATCTACAAGCTCGACATCACCTAGTCCTGCACCCGTTCTTTTTGAAGTATAATTTTTCGCATCAAGCACAATACCACCATGCAGAACACTGTCATTTATAACGACATCTGAAGCATTTAAATTTGCGAGGCGAATATCTCTAACAACCGCTTCTAATCCAAACAAAGCATCATTTTGTAAATTAGACATAGCTTGCTGACTTGAAACACCTTTTTGCGCTGTTAATGTCAATTGAATAGCTATTGCACTGACAATTAGGCCAAGTGTTAAGGCAATCATTAATTCAAGTAAAGTAAAGCCTTTATTAGCGTTTTGAAGACCTCTATTCATTAGTAAGACTCCATAACTAAACATTGAGCATTAGCAACATAACTTCCACTTGTAGAAACACATTGATCAATAGATGTTTTTATATCTGTATCACCCCACGCTACATAAACACAACTTAATGTAGAACCACGACAAGCATCTATTCTTACGACATGTCCATTGGCAGTAGCCTTCTTATTTATTTCAGAAGCATCAAAGTCAGCCATTTTTTCAGCATTACAACTTGGAGTATATGCACTTGCACTACCCACACAGCCTGTCTCATTGACTTTATTAGCATTAATAGAAGTTTTATATTGATCAAAACCAGATTTATTTGCTCTCATTCGCTCAGATAAATCACGTGCAATATTAATAGCGAAGGTTCTATCCGCTGCTTCATTTGCTGCATCCATTGCTCTTAATTGCAAGGCAGAAAAACCTAAAATTCCAATCGCAATCAAAAGCAAAGCAACAAGTACTTCAATCAGTCCCACGCCATGTTGTGATTTTATATGTTTTGAACTCATTAGCATTGCCCCGACTCTATACTTGTCACAGTGCCATTCATCGATACCGAAATCGTTCTACTTTGTTTTATTTCAGGATTACATAATGAAAATTTCAATGGAATTCTCACGACCTTAGTAGATGAATCTGCTGGATCAATAATAGTTTTTGTCCGCTGTAACGGTTGTCCAATAGGTGTAAATACGACATCTGAAAAATCAACATCATTTGCAGTATTATCTAATATGATATTTTCTGATTTTGGAGCCCAATACTTTAGAATTGAAGTATTTTGGCCATGTTGAAATTTAAGGGTGACATTGGACCTCAATGTTGTTGCTTGAGCACGAGCTTCACTTAACACAAAAGATAACTCTCTTGTTTCAGCATCTAATTTTCTTTTTTCAATTAAATTCCCAAACGAAGGAGCAGCCAAAGTCGCAATAATTGCTATCACAGCAATTGTCACAATCAGCTCTATTAACGTAAATCCATTATTTTTCTGCATACTCCCCCCAAGGCGCGCCAAACTTTACCCTATTAAAAATAATATCTAATTAAATTACAAAACAAACACAAATTAGGATAAAAGGCATAAAAAAACAGATAATTACCAAAAAGCAATTATCTGTCAATTCTTAAAAAAATTCAGAATGTTAAGTCATTAACACTTTAGGCCTGAGTTACAGGAATACGTAACTCTTTCGGCAAACTAAAGGTAATGTTCTCTTCACGCCCTGCAAGTTCTTCTGGTACTTTGGCGCCCCAGTCCTGTAAACGCTGAATCACTTGTTTAATTAAAATCTCGGGTGCCGATGCACCAGCAGTTACCCCAATTTTGGTACTTTCATCAAACCAGGCCTGATCAAGCTGATCGGCATTATCCACCAAATAAGCATGTTTCCCCATACGTTCCGCCAGCTCGCGCAAACGGTTTGAATTTGATGAATTAGGAGATCCGACGACTAAAACCACATCACATTGCGTTGCCAAATCACGTACTGCATCTTGACGGTTTTGCGTGGCATAACAGATATCATCCTTACGCGGTCCCTGAATATGAGGGAATTTTGTACGTAAAGCATCAATCACTTTGGCTGTATCATCAATTGACAATGTGGTCTGAGTTACAAAAGCCACTTTTTCAGGATGACGGATTTTTAATGCCGCCACATCCTGCTCATCTTCAACCAAATAGATTTCACCACCATTTTTCTTGTCATATTGCCCCATGGTGCCTTCCACTTCGGGGTGACCTTCATGACCAATTAAAATAGCTTCCGTCCCCTCACGCGCATATTTGGTCACTTCTATATGCACCTTGGTGACCAGCGGACAGGTGGCATCAAAGACTTTTAACCCGCGACGCTCCGCTTCTTGCTGCACCGCTTTAGATACGCCATGTGCACTAAAAATCACGATATTGTCATCGGGCACTTCATCCAGTTCATCAACAAAGATGGCACCACGCTGGCGTAAGTCATCTACCACAAACTTA
This sequence comes from Acinetobacter sp. YH01022, assembly GCF_013420235.1. NCBI lineage: Bacteria > Pseudomonadati > Pseudomonadota > Gammaproteobacteria > Moraxellales > Moraxellaceae > Acinetobacter > Acinetobacter sp. YH01022. The sequence goes on from NZ_VOYP01000022.1 coordinate 38,038, forward strand.
TTGTGTACCACTTCGTGACGTACATATATAGGAGGGTTAAAACACTCAAGGGCACGATTTACAATCGCAATTGCTCGGTCTACACCTGCACAAAAACCACGTGGATTCGCCAATACAATTTCCATAGAACCCTCTATGTTGAAGTTAAATAGGTAGGATGTTTAAAAAATTATGCCAACAAAAGCCATCTTGGCTATTTTGTTTAAGGGGCGTCTACTCTAAAATAGAGAAGATATTTTATCATATCAGGAAAAATATCATGTCGGGTCTCTTGTTTGTCGTTTCTGCTGCATCCGGAACAGGCAAAACATCCCTCGTTAAAGCCCTTCTCGACCGTGTGACCAATCTGCACGTTTCTGTCTCTCATACTACTCGTGACCAACGTCCCGGTGAGCTTGACGGTGTACATTATCATTTTTCAAAAAAAGAAGATTTTCTTGCCTTGGTTGAGCAAGGCGGTTTTATTGAATATGCAGAAGTGTTTGGCAATTATTACGGTACGGCTCAAGCGACTGTAAAACAGCAGCTTGCCAAAGGGCATGATGTTTTACTTGAAATTGACTGGCAAGGTGCAGATCAAGTCCGCAAACTTTTTCCCGAATCCAAACAAATTTTTATTTTACCGCCAAGCCAGTTCGATTTGCGCCAGCGCCTATCCAACCGTGGCACAGACTCTGTTGAAGTGATTGAGCGCCGCCTGGGCTGTGCAGTTGAAGATATGCAGCAGTATACAAACTTTGACTATGTCATTATTAATGATGACTTTAATAAGGCACTGCATGATCTGGAATGTGTGATTATTGCCAATCGTTTAGTGATTGCACAACAAGCAGCCCGTCATCAGGAATTGATTGAAAAATTAATTACTCCTGTTGAACCGTGATTAAAACTTGAGTCTGCAGGCAAAGCATTTTATACTGCCCAGTCTGTTCAAATTTAATATTCAAACGAGAATTCTTATGGCACGCGTAACCGTTGAAGATTGTTTAGACCATGTAGACAACCGCTTTGAGCTTGTACTAGTGGCAAGCAAACGCGCGCGTCAATTGGCACGTCAAGGCATTGAACCAACTGTAGAATGGGATAACGATAAACCGACCGTAGTTGCTTTACGTGAAATTGCGGTAGGTCATGTATCTAAAGATATTTTGAAACAACGTGATCAAGACTATCAAACTTCTAGCCTTGACCTTGCACTTTCTGCAAACAATTTGAATTTAGATGGCTTTTCTTTCCAATAAGAAAAAATATCTTAAAAAAGCCTAGTTTTAACTAGGCTTTTTTTATTGCACAACTTTAATATTTGATGAATAACCGTTATAACATAAAATTAAAGATACGTTATTTAGGATGTATCTTTTTGCTGTTTTTTAAATGAAAAAATTGACAAGTCATGCAATATGCTTTTCATTAAAGCTCTAGCGATTTAAATTGTAGAAACTGAAGTAATAAAGGTGTTATATGCCAGGCCCACAGGTCAGCCAAGCCAAACAACAGCTCAAAATTATTATCGACGCTTACTTAAGTGCAAGTGATGTCGAGCGCGTGCTTGTGGCCTGCGATTATGCCGATATCGCCCATGATGGCATCACCCGTAAAAGTGGTGAACCCTATATCCTGCATCCGATTGCGGTCAGCAGTATTCTTGCGCATATGCGTCTGGATGCCGAAACCCTGATGGCCGCCCTGCTGCATGACGTGATTGAAGATACCGATTTCAACAAAGAAGACATTACGGAAAAATTTGGCCGCACGGTGGCCGAGCTGGTCGATGGCGTGACCAAACTCAGTCATTCTAGCGACAAAGAATATAATAAAGCCGCCTCCTTCCGTAAAATTCTGCAAGCTACCCTGCAAGACCCGCGTGTCATTATTATTAAGCTGGCTGACCGTTATCACAACATGACCACTTTAGGTTCGTTGCGCCCAGATAAACGGGCACGTATTGCCCAGGAAACCTTTGATATTTTTGTGCCGATGGCGCGTATCGTCGGCATGAATGAGATGGCCGACAACCTGGAACATCTGTGCTATCAAAATCTTGACCTGGATATGTTTAACAATGTTCAGGATGCCCTACTACAAACCAAGCCGAAACGCTGTGAATATCAAAGCATCTGGGAAAAAAACCTGACGGAACTGCTGCAACAGCACCACATTAGCGGCCGTATTAAAAAGAAAAATAACAATATTGAATTGCTGCGTCACTTCGTCAAAAACGATATTGATCTGCAAGAGCTCACCCACAGCCATGCTTTTGAGATTATTCTGCAAAGTATTGCCGACTGTGACCGTCTGGCAGAAATCCTGCGCGAAAATTTCCAGATTCTACATTATGAAGATCATATCCGCCGTCCATTGCCAGGTGGCAACCAGTCTTTAATGATGCGCTTAAAAGGCGAGAAAACCACGCTCTCTCTGACTATTCAGACTGAGCTGATGCGTAAGGCTGCCCGTTTTGGTGTGGTCTTGGGTGAAAATGCACCACAAGCCTGCCGCTCAGCCATTCAGGCGTCTATGCAGAACCTGAATGTGCTTGTGGATGGCGAATGTGCCAAAACCACCTTTAGCGATCTGTTGGATTATCTGCATCAGGAAAAAATCTGGGTGTATACCCCGCATGGCCATTTGCACGAACTTCCACAAGGGGCTACAGCCGTCGATTTTGCTTATTCAGCCAGCCTGTTTTTAGGCAACCACGCTGTCGGAGCAAAAATAAATGGGGAAACCCGCCCCCTTTCCACACCACTGGTCAGTGGGCAAGTGATCGAGATTATTACCGATGTCCTGGCGACACCAAATCCGGACTGGCTCAGCTTCATCAATACCCAAAAAGCGCGTCGTGCCATCCAAAATATTTTGCGCGATCAGGATATTGAAGAACAACAACTGGTCGGCCAGCAAGCCCTGAACCGTGCACTGAAACTGTTTAATCGCTGCATCAAAGATTTAACCGAAGCAGACTGGATCGATATATTGCAATGGCGACATATCGAATCTAAGGAACACTTATTTGAACAGATTGCGGTGGGTGACCTGTTACCGCAATTAGTGGCCAACCACCTGTTTGCACAAGGACAGAGCCTGGATAACCAGTCTTCTACCCGTCTTATTCAAGGCACTGAAGGCGTAGATGTCAAATACGCTCATTGTTGCAATCCTGTGCTTGGTGATCCAATTCAGGGACATCTCTCACGTCGTGGCTTGATTGTGCATCGTGCGCGTTGTCATAACCTGTTGCATGAACAGCATCTGCATCCAGAAAATATTATGCCTTTGCACTGGACATCTGAAGATTTCGATGACATCAGTTTCACCGCCTATTTAAGCATTGATATGCTGATGAATGATGAACAGATTTCTGACCTGATTTATCAGTGCCGGAAGGAAAAAACCGGTGTAGAAATGGTTCATGCCCATGAAGGCAAAACCTATGTGCATATTGTGGTGCATAACCGCAAGCAAATTGCCCAGATTATTCGTGATTTACGCATGCACTTTGGTTTTCCACGCATTACCCGTTTAGCCCAGCCCATTAACATTGCTGAAGCATCCAAAGCCAGTTAGTTCAAACATAAGTCACTCTTATTGAATAATTTAGGCTATGATGCATAGAGATGATATAAGGAGAAATCGATGTCCCGCCAAGTAATCCATACTGAAAATGCACCTGCAGCCATTGGTACATATTCTCAAGCGATTTTAGTTGAAAATACCCTGTACCTTTCAGGCCAAATTGGTTTAGATCCTTACAGTATGGAGTTGGTTGAAGGCATTGAAGCACAAATTCGCCGTGTATTTGATAACTTGAAAGCCGTCTGTGAAGCAGCCGGTGGCTCATTGGCAGATATCGCCAAACTGAATATTTTCCTGACCGATCTTTCCCACTTCCAGCTGGTCAACCAGATTATGGGTGAATATTTTGCCCAGCCTTACCCTGCCCGTGCAGCATTAGGTGTCGCCAGCTTGCCTAAAGGGGCTTTGGTTGAAATGGATGGTATTGTAATTATTAATCAATAATTTATAAAACTCATTAAATACCCACGTTTCAAAAATCAGTTCTAAATGATCAATTCATCTTGAACGGAAATCCGAGCAGCACTCGGATTTCCGCTCAGGTGCTATTTTTTTATTCAAAAACTCAATCAAAATAAATGATATTTCAAATGAATTTCATTGACAAACGATAATAATTATCAATAATATCACTTATCCCATTTCACTTTTATGTGGCCAGTTCAAATGTACGTATGCTTATGTCGTGGTATTACCGATCAAGATATTAAAGATGCCGTTGCAAATGGTGCGGAAAGCTATCGTGAAATTCGTGACCTGCTTGATTTAGGTACCTGTTGTGGCCGTTGTGCCCCTGAAGCACGCGCCATCATTAGCGAAGAACTTTCAGAAATTGCAGCCCGCATTTCTGTGGCAGCTTAAAACCCGATTATTCTAATGAGAAACTGAATGATCAAAAGATCATTTTCTCCTCTCCCGCTTATGACTCTAGGCGGGTTTTTTATACACGCCCGTGTAGCATAGCGCCTATTATCGTTCTTGATTGCGATTTTCATTTGCTGTTCAATAAACTACTCGCCATTGTTTTGCTTGTTGTTTAAGATATTTGCAATAATCATTTTCTTGATTGCCTGAACCCTTGTGAAGGCAAAAAATTGTTGATGGAGAACTTACAATGAAAGGCAATCGTGACGTCATTAATCAGTTAAATCAGGTGCTTTATCACCAGTTGACTGCCATTAACCAGTATTTCCTGCACTCACGCATGTTTAACGATTGGGGAATTGAGAAGCTGGGTTCGGCAGAATACAAAGAATCGATTCAGCAAATGAAAGATGCGGATAAAATTATTGAACGCATCCTATTTCTTGAAGGCCTGCCTAACTTACAGAATTTAGGCAAGTTATACATCGGTCAGCATACTGTTGAAGTACTGAATTGCGATGTACGTAAAGTCAACGAAAATATTGAAGCCCTGCAAAAAGCGGTCAGCTTGGCCGAGCAGGAAATGGATTATGTCACCCGTGATCTTGTTCAGGAAATTCTAGAAGAAGAAGAGGAATATCTGGATTGGGCCACCACCCAGCTTGATCTGGTCGAGAAAGTCGGTATCGAAAACTACATTCAAAGCCAAATTTAAGTTTAAAAACAGCCAGTCGATTGACTGGCTGTTTTAGTTGGTCGATTCACTTTTTAAATTTTACTTTTTGGCAGCGGGCTGAGCCAATGATGCATAGTCCCAATCGACTTTACGTAATTTTTTCAACAACCAGAGCTGATGTCTGGCTTCCTGTTCATAGCCATTAAAAGCCAGTATTTTGGCATACTTCAGCAGATCATAGGAGGTTGGATAATTGAGTACCATCTCCCTAATTTCTTCAAGCTGTTGTGCACTCACCTTGCTATAGGGATTCATACGAATCCATTCAATACGCCGGTTAAATTCTTCCAGCAAATAAATCTGATCCTGATTGGTAATTTTTTCCGGTTTTTTTTCATAGCGTAGCGTTTGATTAAGCTTAGGGACTAGAACTGAATAATCCCGCATAATCAAAATCAGCAGCAAGAAAAATAAACCGTAAGCAACCCGCATATAATTGGGTGAAAGGGTCAGGATTTTGGTATCTGCCTGTTGCGACTGAATCAGACCAATAATAAAACCCACCGGAAGCAGGAAATACGCATAATATTGGGGGAATTCCAGCATTGAGTGAATCAGTACTGCACCCACCATTAAAATGCCGATCACAGATTCAACTGAATTGACCCGCTTATTCAGCTGATAGCCCCAATAGCCAAAGTACGCTAAAAAAGGTAGTCCTATAATGAGGCCGTTCCACAGGATAAAATCGAGAATAAAATTATGTGCGCTACGAATCCACACTGGACCCTGAAAATGATCACTGACCAAGGTATAAGCAACACTGGTCTGGTTCCAGCCGTAGCCAAACCATGGACGGTCAGCAATGGCATGCAGCATTTGATTCCAGATGGCTAAACGCGACATATCCCCGGTAGCGCGTCTTGCCACATCGACAGCTTTAATCTGTATATCCAATAATTGGGTTAAATAGCTCCCAATGACAGGCAATACCAGGACTAATCCTATAAATACACCTAACCATGCCGCTAGGGAATACCATTTAATATGGATATAGCCTTTGAATTGCTGATAAGCCAAATAAACCAGAATAAAGACACAAGCCACCCATGAGGTTCTGGATTGGCTTAATGCCACGCTCACCAACATAATGAATGCCGCTAGAACCAGCCATTTGGTCTGGATTTTTTTGGTTTCATATAAATATAAACAGGCCAAAAGGGACATGAGCAAAAAAGTAGCCATATTGTTTGGCTGGGCAAAATTGGCATAGGGACGAACAGCACGTTGCATATTCACCATCCCGGGGATATAGGCATCGAGCGTTAACCATTGGCAAATCGCAATGACACCCGTCGCTGTTCCCGCCATGAGAAACACATAACTGAGTCCGGTAAAAATGTTTGCTCGGTCTGCTTTCTCGCTCGACAAGTTATAGCCAACCACCATGCTCAGCCAGAATCCAAGCACAAACAAACTACAAATCAATGCCTTATCAAAGAAAAAGAGCTCACCTGCCCCATACTGAACCAGCGGGATAGCCGCAAGGAGCAACAAAGGCAAACTTATAACAGGCAATTTAATTTTATCTTTTAAATATATTGCAGCTAGAGTAAAGAGGGATAAAAAAGCAAAAAGTTCGCCAGTATATGTAACCCATGGCCTATAGTGAATAGGCAGAAGCCAAGCCAATGAGATAAAAACACTAGCTAAGAGAAGTAGAAAGAATTTCATGATTAAATCAGTGAAAATAGGATGGGCATATGATAATAAAAAAGCAGATGAATTGATAATCTGCTTTTTTTGCTTAAAGGGACTGTTCTAAATTTTGTGTAAGTACTTAATTTTCATTTATCCTACTGAGGATAATAAAAAGAGGTACTTCACATGGTTGAAGCTACAATCAAAAGTATGGCAGCTGAATTAGCTAAAGGTTTAAAAACTCCTGAAGATTTAAACCAAATGACAGCCATATTTAAAAAGTTCATGATCGAAACCGCTCTGAATACTGAGCTTTCTGAACATTTAGGCTATGAAAAGCATCAACCTAAGAAAGGATCTAATGCACGTAATGGTTTTAGCTCCAAAACAGTTCTAACACAAGATGGGCAGCTTGCTTTAGATATCCCTCATGATCGTGACGGCTCTTTTGAGCCACAGATTATTAAGAAGCATCAAACGCGTATTACTAGCATGGATGATCAAATTCTTTCGCTATATGCGAAAGGAATGACAAATAGAGAAATTGTTGCTTTTTTTAAAGAAATGTACGATGCCGATGTATCTGCCTCCCTTATTAGTAAGGTGACGGATGCTGTCATTGAACAAGTGACAGAATGGCAAAATAGAACACTCGATAGTCTTTATCCTGTTGTCTATTTAGGTTGATAAATACGCCCAACGCCTTTTAGATTTTCGACATAAAAAGTATCTTGTGCTCCAAGGTATCCTGGATGATGTGTTTCAATTTCACCACAAGCAACATCATCTTCATGTTTACGTTCCAATGCAGCAATCTGCTGATCATTCAACTGAATACCTTCTTGAGCAACTTTCATTTCAAGCGCCTTTAATCGCTTTTTGAAATTCTCAAGATTGTGTCTAAGCCAGATAGAGCGCACACCGCTGCCAGATACGAAGATGCCAATCTGACGTAGCTCATTACTGGTCCGATGCTGACCATAAGCTGGATATTGGATTGCAAAATCAACAACAGCTTGTTCTGTTTGCTCATCCACTCGGTTTTTTAAATTTGGAGTTCTGCGACTCTGGTTGATGAGTGCATCCATATTGCCGGTACTGGCAAGTTCTTGATAGCGATAGAAGGTATCTCTAGATACCCCCATGACTTTACAAGCTTTGGATACGTTCTGGAGTTCCTCTGCTAAATTCAGCAGACCGACTTTGTGTTTAATGATTTGATTGTTAGTATGCAACATGAGAAGTTACCTTTATTGATTGAGATTCGACACCTTTAATCAAAATCGGTAACTTCTTCTTTTTCAAGCTCTGTGTCAGATTAAGTCTGAACTAATACAGCTTAAACAACTACTTTCTAATGCAGTCCAGTTTATTTCTATGGTCTTAAATCAACAATTTAACCCTGACTGTGAGCAGTACGATTCTACTATTTACTTTTTTCACTGAATTTAAATATAGCATTGCCTAGCAGAGTAGAAGGAAACAGTACTATGTATTTTTTCGTTCTAACAACTTAAAATATATTTTACGCAATTCTGCATGAGTTGTATCTCGCTTTTCTTCTAGCGTGAACACACCATCTGCTTGCTCAGACTCATACCATTCTTTATAAGCTAAATAGTATTTTTCCAAAACACTGCCAATTTCTAAATTTTTATTTTTAATTATAATTAACGCCTCAGTTGGGTTAAATTCAGATAATGGCTCATCACAAATATTTTTCAAATTTAATAAGCTAGCTACTGCAAAAAAACACCACTCTACATTATCACGGAGAGAAAAGTCTTTTGCTGCGGGTAATCTTTCATTCGTCATTATAAATATCTAAGTAGCAATAAACTTATAAAAAATAGCATGTTATTTTTTGGCCAACAAGATATAGATAAAAACAACCTAACGACAACTTGTCGGTAAATAAGCAATATCTATTCCCGTTGCATCCTGTTTAGGCCTACATTTCCATGCTTTAATTTCTTTTGTCGATCCAGCAGCAAAGTCAGCTGCCACTGTTAAATTCGTCATGGCAGCATCGCTATACGGCACAAGTTCTAAATTTAATCGTGTACCCAAGTGTGGAATATTCTGCGACTGAATACTAACTACTCCATTCTGGTCTACACTCACAGCAGCAACTTTATGTGAAGATGCATGACAATCAAATATAGCCCCAGTAGTCGGTACTGAAGCAAGTCCTGTTTGCGATGCTTCTGTAATAGAAGTCTTGCAAACAGCCATGGCTAAAATAACTTCTGACATACTCGCACGCGTCACGTAATTTAAATAAGTGGGCAATGCCACAGCACTTAACACCCCAACAATTGCAACGACAATCATTAACTCTATTAATGTAAAACCTTTCATGTCGTTATCCTTTGCTTTTTATTTCAACAAATATAGGCAAAAGACATGCCATCTAATAAGTTCATTATTTATCAAATGCTTATATTAAAATAAAAGAAATCATGATTAGAAATGGATAATTTTTGTCAATAAAATCCTTTTTATGTTAATTCCATGGCCTTAAATCTACTATTTTAATCACCTCACCTTTTTGTTGGTTGACCAATACCACCATATCCATCACACTGGCTTTCAAAGGTAACCAGGCTGTAGCTTGTGGATATTTTTGAAGTACATGATTAATATCATTAGAATCGTTGTATTTTTTTAACTCTGCCAAATCCATTGCTTTTTGAGCTATTTTAGCTTTAGCAAAGTCAAATGAACGATGATATTTGGACTGTTGTGCGGGGCTAATATTTGACTGTGCTTCACTTAGCATCATATCTAACTGTTCTTTGGCCGTTTTAGGTTTTGTTTCCACATCAATATATTCAGGACTCAACAGTGGTGCTTTGTAATGATCACTATTGATAATCACTTCATTGGCTCGAACCGATTCAAACCGATCTCCGGCAAATGCAATCCATACTGGACGCCCCTCATACATAGAGTAAACACCATAAATCATGGCACTTAATTGAATAATTGCGATAATGCACAGATCTAATTTTAAAGTTTTTTTTAATTTTTTATAAACAATAAAAGTAAAAGCAGGACCGAGTACCAGATCAATTCCTAACATCATTAAAAATAGCCCACCCACCCCTGTCGCTTTTACCAAAGGTGATGGGTACCATACTAAATAGACCAGCAAAAAGCAGATTAAGGCCAAAAATAGGCTAATCAGTAAATGTATACCAGCCGCTCTGAATTTATCTTTGATCAAACCATTCATCTTAAACTCTCAATTTACCAATACAAAAAAAAACAGTCCTAAGACTGTTTTTTGTATAACTATTTAAATTAAATATTAACGGCAAGAAGCTGGTACAAACTTTTTATCGCCAGAGAATGAACAAGCCCAGCCTTTAATTGGTTTATTTGCACCAGAAACATAATCAGCAGCAGTCATTGCAGTACCAGCAGCAGATGTATCTTCTGTAGCATAAGGGGTAATTGTTACTGTTTCTGTATCTACATCAGCGCCAATATTTTGAGCTTCAACTGAGATTGCACCATCTTCTGTTGTTGTAAGTTCTTTTACATATTTACTAGAAATTGGAGCAGATGAACCAGCTTCACCACAACCCCATGTATTAGCTGTAGGTGCAGCTGGCAAACCAGAATCAGCAGCTTCAGAAATTGTATTTTTACAAGTTGAAGCAGCTAAAACTACTTCAGACATTTTAGCACGAGCTGTATAGTTTTGATATGCAGGTAATGCTACTGCAGCCAAAATACCGATAATCGCTACTACGATCATTAATATAAAAACATTCCATAAGTCACTTTATATAGACATGCATCAAACCATTGAATTATCTTGTTTTACTTCATTATTTATTTTGTCCATATGGACATACTTTTCAATGGACAAAAATTTAAGTTTTGTCCATTGAAAAGTATGAATCTCTACTTTAAACAAATATTCTCATAGCATCCGACGAACGGTCAATAAAATTCCAATCATTTTTTCTGTGATCAATATCACTTAATTTTTATACTTTTTGGGAGGAATCAAATTTAAGGGCAATGAAATGTAGCAAAAACTCACATATAGTGTCATTAATTGTCATTTTTTAATCTAAACAGTATTTATTTGATTATTTTCATGCAGAAAAATATTCATTTAAATCATTGTTTTTTTAAGTTAAAATTATCGAAGCTAAAGATTGGCATAGAATATGCTAATATTAAAATAGCTTACAAAGCTTATAATTAAATTAACAACATTTGTGGAGAATGTTATGAATACAATGCAAAAAGGTTTTACCTTGATCGAACTGATGATTGTGGTCGCTATTATTGGTATTTTGGCTGCAATCGCAATTCCTGCATATCAAGATTACACAGTGCGTACACGTATTACGGAAGGTTTAAATTTAGCAAACTCTGCTAAATTAATGGTACAAACTGATGGTTCGGCTTCTAAGGCGGATTTAAACCGTGTAGTGACCACTTGGAATGCTCAAGCTTCTAATACAGGTGCTAACTCTAAAAATGTAAACTCTGTACTTTTAACAGCAGATACAGGTGTAATTACAGTTACATTTAATCCTACAGCAGTTGGTTTGGCGGCAAATGAAAATCAAATCACGTTAACGCCTTGGGTGCGCAATGGTGCTGCAGGTGCAGGTCAATCACTTGAAGACGCTCAAGCAGCGGGTAGCACAGGTACTATTGACTGGGGCTGTGCTTCTGCAACTAAGGTTAAAGCTACGGCTGATGGTATTACTGTTGTATCTCCGACAAATGGTTTGCAATCAAAATATGCGCCATCGGAATGTCGCTAAGTTTTATAATTTAAAAAAGCAGCTTCGGCTGCTTTTTTAATTGCTGAGATAAACATCATTATGACTCATCGCCTAAATTTTTTCCTCAGCCATTTATTGCTATCATTCTTAGTCGCTTTATGGGTGGTTGGACTCGTCTTTTTTATTTGGTATCCCTCGCCACTTGCCACAGCTGTTGGCGTAATGCATATCTTTTTAATGCTGTTGGTTATCGACGTGATTTTAGGGCCACTTTTAGGCTTATTGGTCTATAAAGAAGGCAAAAAAACACTAAAATTTGACCTCAGTGTCATTATCCTCATTCAAATCGCGGCTTTGTGTTATGGGGTGTTTAGTATTGAACAAGGTCGTCCTGCATGGTTGGTTTATAATGTAGATCGTTTTGAATTGGTTAGAAAAAATGAAATAGTTGATACGAATATTCAGCATGCACAGCCACAATTCCAAAAACCTTCATGGTTTAAACCGCAATATGTTGCCACTGAATTTGCCAAAGACACACAACAACGCAATGATGAAATGTTTGCAGAAGTATTTAGCGGTATTTCAATTTCACAGCGTCCAGAACGCTATGTAGAACTCACTCAAGCCAAACACCAAATCCAACAACGTGCATTACCACTTGTAGAACTGCAACAGTACAACTCAAAAGCAGACGTTGAAAAAACTTTAGCCAAATATCCAAAAGCAGATGCGTGGCTACCCTTAAAAGCCAATGCTGTAGATATGGTGGTATTAGTCAATAAAGAATCTTCGAGCATCATCAAAATAGTAGACCTCAGACCGTGGAAATAAGTTTAACGGCATATTTTTTACTCCGTTTATTAAAAAGCCACTAAGTTCATAAACTGAGTGGCTATATCAATCAAATAGTCCGAGTACTTTGCCTCAACTCAAAATTTTCCAACAATAAAGAATTGCACTTTTCCAGCAGTATTTCATAATCTTCTTTCAGCTGCTCATAATCACTTTTCACCGCTTTGGTCTTAGTTTTCGCTTGCTCAATTTGCTGGGCAGGCGAAAGAAGATTTTGCCCTGCTGCCTGTGCAGCTTGCTCAATTGCCTCAATTAATGCAGCATGACGGCTCTTTTTAATCGAGCCTCGTTTACGTCCAGCCTCCATTGCAACCGTATCGTTATTAATGGCAGAGCCTTTCGGTAGAATAATCGGTTTGTTGGCTTTTAATCGCTCTAAAGCAGCGTAATAATCATTAAGTGCACTCATATTTTACACCTCAATATTAATCGTTTGAATTCTTTGAATCATTTTGTTTAAAGCCAAAATATCACTGTCCATTTGCTCGTATAGCAGACTGTTCTGTACTTGCATATCTCGCTGCCGTTGTAGTCGCTGAACCGCTTTTTGTATTTTTTCAGCACTTGTTGCATCAAACACAGCATGGGCACAACTCAAACAGCTCGTAATAGCCGTAAAAGAAATTTTTTCGCAAGAATCAGGGTTGGTACATGCGCCAAACAAGCTAGGCTTATAGGCAATTTCACCCTTTTTCATACGCTTAATGGTTTCATCACGGTTTGGAAATACTGTGAGTAATTGCTCGCGGTCTTTTTGTAGCTGCAAATAGGTTCCTGCCCCACCAAGTAAACGGCCAGCACTATTAATTACACCCTCTTCAAATTGCGCATAAGAATGTACCAAGCGCTGATATTCCAGTTCTTGAATAAACTCTTTTTGACTGTCACTCACTAAAATATTTGGTGCAAATACCGCATTATTACGGTAATACAACGTCATAGACTCTGTTAGATGCTTAAATTGGACTGACAAAGCGCCAAGTCCGATCATGCCTGAACGAGCGCCATAAACTGCAAGCGAACGTCTAAATTGATGGGTACAGATATTCCAGTACTCACCAACTTGGCAGTCTTTTTCTTCTCGCCAATTGCGGAAACCATCAAAAGTTTCCAATTCCGCCAGGTCCTCTTCACAAATTCGTAGATCATCACCAACTACAGACAGGATTCGAGGTATGTAATGATTAAAACTCGAATATGAACGAATAGGTGCTCCGTTAAAGTGTGATACATAATCCGTTTCCTTCTCGATATTCCGATTTTTTTTATGTCGATATTTTTGAGAAAATCTTGTTGGAAACAATGGATATTCAGTAGGGTTAGAAGAATCATAATGCGGATTAAGCAATGCATAGATATCACCAATACTTTGTGCTGCATTAACACCAAACTGAATATCTTCAAACGTGATCCAATATGTCGATTTATTACCACCGCCATGCAGTTTAGAGGTATACCCCATGATTACATGCACAACATGCTCATTACTCTGAACAGTTTGATAGCAGTCATAAGACAGTTGATTCACTTCATTGTCACGCATGCCGGTAAATAGGTGAATCCAAAGCTTCGCTATACCTTGAATTAACGTGATATAGCGAGTTAAATTCGCGTGTTTTTGAATGTTATTATTTTTAAAAAGCTTCGTTAAACCTAATAAGTCTCGTGCATCTTCAAAACTCGTTGCATGCTGTGTTCGTTTAAACTCAGCCGGCATACGAGCAAAAGTCTTGTCTTGCAGGATGCGCTGAAACCATTGCTGTAAGGCAGATGAATTTTGGTTAAATTCAGTCAGTTTTTCAGACAACCCATTGATTAATTTTATATAAATTCTGGATGGAATAAGTTTGGTTTGCGGTCCAATTTTGTTAGATTGTATCCGCAATTTGGCAATGACTTTTTCCAGATGCAAAATCGGCTTATAGACAGTAAATGCAGGAATAAGGTCAGGGTATTGCTGCTGTATAGAAAAGCAATCTTTCAGCAAAGCCTTGAGACATGAAGCAATTCTAAAACTGAATCCCACATACGCTTCTTGTAATTTTGTAATATAGACTGCATCTGTAAATAATTGCTGTAAAGTGCAGCCATTTCTATACGCAATTGCAGCTAAATGTCGTAGTACAGTATGCCGATTTTCAATACTTTTGATAATCGGCATACCTGTTTTGACGTATAGCAGCGCAAAAGCGATTTTTTTCATTTCTGTGCGAATTTGACAGAAAAGAAAATCATCTTCACATGCACTGTGAAGCCATGTATTAAAATTTAATCTACAATGGCAATTCGGCAAATACGGTGAAAAGTCCCAAATATTATCTCCGTATTTAGACAATGTTGCTCCATTTGGCATTCGGGATAGAATAAAGGATGCAGAAACAGTAAGCTGATTATTTTCAAGATGATACTCATCTGGTAAAAATTGTTTAGCACCAATCGCATATAAATAAAAATTAAAGGAACTCATGACACCCATCCTAGCTCGACAAGCAACTCAAAATGATTCAGCCAATATGCATCTAAATCGCCACTTTCAACCTCTTCTTGAATCGAGAAAATACGATCTCGTAAAGTAGCGTAAGTGTTCGACAGTTCAGTAAGCACTTCATCAATGCGGTGTAATATCACCCCAAACTGCTGCTCCCATTTGAGCAAGTCGGTCGCTTTTTGTTTAACATACCCCAGCATGGTTTTAAGTGATAAAAGTTTACGTACATCTTCGTCATCGGCATGAACAGCATAGTGTGCGCAAAAAAGACAATGTTCGAATTGCTGACAGTTCGGGGTTGGTGCATTTTCTGTAAAACCTAATGCCTTTTCAGGTTGTGGTATTTGTGTATGACAACTCCCAACAGGCAAAGAATGAGCAGCAACAGCCACATCTATAGTTTTCACAGCAATATGTTCAACAGTTCGAGTTTTTGCAACCGCAACGCCTCGCAGCTCATTAAAGAATTGAGAAATTTGCTGACCTGCCTCTTTAAATGAAGTACGCGCATAATTATTCCGGGCTGTATCGAGTGAATGCCCCATTTTTTCAGCTTCGAGTAATAAATCACCATTACTCAGCTCAACATATTGACTACTGACGTGCTTACGCCATTGCTGCGGAGTAATCCAAAACATTTTTGGAAAAATACGCTTTAAAAATCTTTTGACTAATTGCAGCTTGCCGTATCCAACTGGTCCAAATTTTTGAATTTCATTACGCAGTGGAAAGACAAAACCACACTGCTCTTCTTGAATATACCAAGCTCGAAGTTCCAAAATTTTCCTAAAAATCGGCTCAAATTGAACCCCAAATTCAGGGTGTACCGTCTTTCCTCCTGCACGGCTTTTCGTGCCTGAAAATCGTCTACCCTGAGTCGAGGGCAGGATTTGCATAGACTCCAGTTGTAACTGTTGAGCCGTGTCTAAATTCGCTCCAGTCTGTGCTATAAATAACAGCATGCCAATGACTAAACCATAGGAGGCGAGTCTTTCACGTTCTATATGCCGTTTATCTTCATTGCGTTGCCGCAATTTATTCATCGCTTCGTTGCGGTTTTCACGTAAGCGTTTTCTATGCTCACTATTCTCAGCAAGCTCAAAATCAGCTAGCATTTTGGAAAAAGCTGGGATAACCGCATATTTGGCTAAATAGCTCTGCATATCAAATTGAATATGCTGTTTTTCAGTTTGATGATGAAAACCGGAATAGAAATAGAAACTTTCATCATCAATCGATTGAAAATGGGCGGGGAAATTTCCCTCCTGCACAACGATACGATGAATTTCTAGAAATACATTCAACAAGGTGGCATAAGTCTTCTGATGATCCTGTTCAGCTAGAGGCAAGATAGGAACATCATAACTCTGTGACTGCAC
This sequence comes from Acinetobacter sp. YH01022, assembly GCF_013420235.1. Taxonomy (NCBI): domain Bacteria; kingdom Pseudomonadati; phylum Pseudomonadota; class Gammaproteobacteria; order Moraxellales; family Moraxellaceae; genus Acinetobacter; species Acinetobacter sp. YH01022. The sequence continues at coordinate 54,334 of NZ_VOYP01000022.1, forward strand.
TTGTACTGCTTGCGCGACGACATCAACTTCATGACAGTTAAACACATAGGCAATTAGCTTAGCTACATTGCGTTGATAAATCTTAGCTGTATGGGCTGCTAAATATTCTGCCGCTGTATCAGATAGCAAAGTCCGATCGACGAGATGTTTACTGTAACGCTGGTAAGCATCTATCACACTGATTTTATCCGATAGATCAAAAACTTTCTTTTGCTGATCCACCCAATCTAGAAACATTTTAGATGTATAGTAAAACAAGCCTTTTGATAAGTCTGCGCATTGCATCTGAAATAGGTAATCGGTCAGGCATTGTAAAAAGTAGCGTCTTTTGTCATCAAAAGAAGCAAACAACTGCTGTTTGGATAAAACATTCTTAGATGCTCTTTTTTGATAAAATAACGCTCCAATATCCAACATTTTAGAGCCAAAGGCTGCGGTTTTATCTTTCAGCACAAGCACGAGGCATTCGTGTTCTATAATTTGTCTGCCCACATCAGAAATATGTACAAATAAAAGAGAGCGAGTGAAGTTCATGATGCTTCTCCTGTTTTATTTACAGAAGACATCACGTATTGCATTAAACTCGATTCATACTCATGCTGAATCCTATTTCGCCATTCAAGACGTGGCTTATAATTTAGATATTGCAGCGTAGTTTCCTTACTCTTATGCCCCATCCTGGCTTGCACATATTCGACTGCTATTAATGAAGAATGCCCATTAGGTAAATGCTGTAATTGACTCTCCAAGAGATTCATACCAAAACTAGCCCGCAAATCGTGAAACTTGAAGCTTTGGAACTGCGGATCAGTCAAGTGAATTTTAGGTAACAACACTGTTTTTAAATAACTGCGTACCGCTTCGCCTTCATATAGTTTAAATTTTGTCCTAAATGAATTAGAAGCTTTAATTTTTTCAGTCAGTTCTTGCTGTTCTGCTTTACTGGTATAGAAAGGTGTACCCAACTTTGTGAGAAACACATAGTTTTCATCAGAATCACCATAGTTTGACTTCTGTCTACGCAAACAGGCTTGCTCACTATTGATATAAATTTTAATGTCTTGCGCTAACCAATGCGGGATCAACAGCGTCATTGGCTTTTGAAACTTGGTATCGATGCCAGTACCTGCACCTACTGGCAGGCGAATAAAACCATGACTATCTGGCTGACGCTCTACCAAATATTTAATCCGCAAAGTACAAATCGTTTGCAGGCGAGCACCTGTAAAAAGTGCAAGATAAAACATCAACTGATATTCACGTGATGATTTTTGCAGTGCTTTTAATACTATCGCTTGCTCTTCAACTATCAGCGGTCTCAGCTCACCGCCATCGATAATAGCTTCAGGGTTTGGGGCTTTACCTGGAACACAAATCGAAAGATCATGTGACTTGATTGCCATTTGCCTACGTGCGCCAAATTCATTATCCACTGCAATGTATTTGTAGACATCTTGAAAAGGAATACCATAACGCTGATGATCAACCAAATCTTCTGTCACAAGGAGTCTATAAAAATTCACCGCGGCATTAATTCTGCCACGAGCGGTGCTTGGTTTAATCAAGTCTGCATTGGTCTGCTCTATTAATCGAGTACGGTATTTAAAAATTGCATTCAGTTGTTTCACTTTATGAAACTTTAAACAGTCAAGCTTTTCATCTTCCAAGAAGCGTAAAAAATCGACCAATTGATCTGCTATTGATCCAAAGGTCTTAAAGTTATAATTTAATGTTTGCTCTAGTTTCTTCAGGAAGTACAGATTAAAAATTTCTGATACGCTGCCATCCCCTTGAATAATGACGGGGAATTCTAGATAGACATCACCATACTTTTCAAATTCTGCATCGTCTAAACAACGTACTGCTTGAGTTAACGTAGACAACTGAAATTTTGTGAGAGTCACAACTTCAGCTTCGGACCGATAGCGTGACTGACCATTTTTAAATTTAGTGCTCATTTGAGCCTCCTGTTTATTAAAAAAAACAGGCAAAAAGCGATTTTGAGATAGGATTGACAAGAGTGTCCCTATTCATCAAAATACAAATGTCTGATCACCAATGAAGACATTCATAAAAGCTCATGCGACCAACATGGGCTTTTATACTTTTTGCCGAATAAAAATAATCACTTTTTTGTCAATTCACTCTTATCCTCCTCTCTTAATCGCTCCAATTCAGTAATTAAAAAAGCATTCATTGACTGATGTCTTTTCTTTGCTGTTTGTTTCACCCAAGAAATTAAATCTATGGGTAATCGTAGATTCGTTTGTTTCATATGCAATAAACCAGATGTTATCATAATGCTAACATAGCAATGTGCTATCACTTATGTCAACTCGTTTTTTATAGCATAATGCTAGTATGAAAATTCCTACTGTCAGTGGAATGTATGGGTAAAAAAGACATTCAATTTAACCTTCGAATTCCAGAAGAGTTAAAAAATAAAATTGATGCGGCTGCGAAAGCCAATCAACGCTCTATCAATGCCGAAGCGACCTCTCGACTTTATGACTCATTCGTTATGAACGACAATATTCAAGTTGAAGCTGCAAAAGTCGTTGAAAACTTTCTTCGATCACGATCACCTACAGAACGAAAAAAAGTGGTGGCTGAGCGTTTAAATTTCGTATTAAGTGAATTAAAAAAAACTCATCATTTTAGAGAGTTTACAATTGCCGAATTAGCCTTTGAGATCGGTGAACATACGGCTGATGAAGCTGAAGCATGGTTTAGGGCAGAGCTAGAACCGACCTTTGGGCAATTGGAAAAAATAGCGCAACATACCTCAGCTAATCCCAACTGGTTATTCTTCGGCAAACAAGCCCCATATGACATTCAATCTATACGTTTAAATGAATATTTAGAGAAAGATATAAAACTGCTCTTAGGTTCAAATCCTAATAATGAGTATTTAAATCAATCTAAAGTCAAAGAAATAAAATTTATTCGAGAATTATCGGAAACTGGTCAATTAATTATTCTTAAAATCTATGAAAATTATGCAATTGAAACTATTTATCCTCCATATCATATCAGTGACGTAAATGGTGTCGGTGGATATAACTCATTATTATATTTTTGTTTATTGACCAAAGTGCTGTTGCGATATTACAAAACTAAGGTGAATATATATAGTTACCTGCTCTCAGAAGAGCAGTTTAAATTTATTTTGACTGGAAAAGCTCATCCCTTAACAATTGCAGAAAAACTACATCATATTCCTTGGGTAGATGATTTAGCAGATAGATCCCTTGATAGAACTTTAGATTATTGGGACGGTTTCGATACTTTAAGAGCAAGACTCATACAAGACTTTGGCGCAAAAGAATACATTCAGAAGATTTGGAATGATCCCGAGCTATATCAAAAGCATCCTATTAAGTTTTAAAAAAAGGATGGCATTTTACTTAATGCCATCCTTTTTTCTTATTCATGAGTATATTCAAACAAGTCCTGCATGGTGCAATTAAAATATTTACATAAAGTATCTGCGACTGAAAGCTCAATTCGTACTGCGCGATCATAGTATAGACTTGTAAGTGTATTACGGTTAATGCCAGTCGCCTGAGCCACTTCACTTAACTTTAAAATTTTTCGCTCACCCATTAAAGTCGACAGCCTACATCTAATCATAATAACCCACAACCCAAAAAAACAACCTACTGAGAGATATTTTGACTTGCAAAGTCAGATTTATCATGCTAAATATAACCTACAGCAGGTTATATTAACCTATTAAAAAACAAATTAACCTTTCTAACCATCATTATATATATTTTCTATGGAAGTTCAGCTATGAATAATTACTTTTCCCCTAAATTTTATGTTTCAGAAGAAGTTCGTTCAACTGCTGTTGCTCTAATCAAAGAATTTAATATTGATCGTACATTTGATTTAGCGTTGTTTCTGAATGTTAACCCAAACTTAAACGATCAAGATGCAACTTTAGCCTGGGTCAATTATTTCTCAAAAAACCCAAATGACCTCAGTGACTTCAATCATGTTAGACATCACTTTATGAAAAATTTCCCTAAAATTATGTTTGCCGACTGTAGCGAATAAACCATATAAAAGGGAGATGATGATCATCTCCCTAAATTTATATTGAGCCTACAAACAATCATTGCCGACTATATTAAGCAAATTGAACCGTACCGGGTTTGTCGGAGACTTTTTATTTAAGTTAGGCCACCTGACCTAACGGGTTAATCTTATCATAGTACATTGCTTCAAAATCAAAAGGTGGCACATAACCTAGTGCACTATGTACACGCTCTTTATTGAACCAATCTACCCAGTTTAGTGTCGCAAGTTGTACATCCGCTAAACCTTGCCAATCTGCTTTTAAATATTCAATCACCTCTGTTTTGTATAAACCATTCACCGTTTCAGCCAAAGCATTATCGTATGAATCACCGGTCGTACCGACTGATGCTCGTAAATTTGCTGCTTCTAAGCGATTGGTATAGCGAATGGAAAGATACTGTACGCCTCTGTCACTATGGTGAATCACGTTCTTTGGCATGTCTCGAGCATGTAACGCTTGCTCAAGTGCAGCGAGCACCATGTCAGTATTCATCCGTGTAGATACTTTCCATCCAACAATTGCTCGTGAAAAGACATCAATAATAAAGGCGGTATATACCCAGCCTGAATTTGTTTGAATATACGGGTGAGTAGACCAAGGGAATTTCACCCTTAGCCCCTCGCAGAACCGGACATGAACCTCTCAGCTCATCCGGCTCCCATTATCCAACCGATGGTAAACATCCCATTTTCCAGTGCACAAAGGCATTTGGAAAATCACGCGCAAGTCGCCCTAAGGCATATCTAGCCCGTCTTTTATGACGGGCCAAGTTTTTGTACTTACGCCTCATCCAGCGTATAAGATAAGCATTCATGTGTTGCCAGATCGCTGACATTGCTGAACCATGGAATCGACCATAGTATTGCTGCCAACCTTGAAGAATTGGATTGAATATTGCAGATA